>JBDUCK010000019.1:0-20495 GCA_040003485.1 Ferruginibacter sp.
TCACGTAAATGGCCGCCTTACCCTTGGTGAAAATATTGCAGATCTTGGTGGGCTTAATATTGCCTACGAAGCATTTAAAAATACAGAGCAAGGTAAAGCAAATGCAATGATAGATGGCTTCACCGCAGACCAGCGCTTTTTTATAAACTGGGCACAGGTATGGCGCAGTAATAGTTTACCCGAAACAGAAGCGCAACGTATTCTTACAGACAGTCATTCCCCCGGCATGTACAGGGCAAACGGGCCATTAATGAATATAGATGCTTTCTATACAACATTTGGGGTAAAGGAAGGCGATAAAATGTATGTTGCCCCTGACAAAAGAATAAGGGTTTGGTAAATAAATAATCTCCTGGATAAAATTTAAAATCTCACTCAATTGGTGAGATTTTTTTTGTCCGGGCTTTTACAGCAATGGTCATCATCGTTGCATCGCCCTTTTGTACGGCATACCGTTAGTGGTCAATGCTTTCTTTTTATGGCTATACCAAAATTCAAAGCCATTAATCCCATTCTATTTAAAAATCATTAATACCGCTGTCATCCTGTCATTGTTTTTATTATTTGAGCTATCTTTGCCCTCTTAAATTTTCTAATTACACATGCACGAACTTCTTTTAAATAAAACACACGATGAAAGCCGGCAGGGGGAAGCTTTTGCAGGCATAAAAGAAGTAGCTGATGCAGGAAAAAAATATTTTTACATAGAGAGTTATGGCTGCGCTATGAATTTTGCAGACAGCGAAGTTGTAGCTTCCATTCTGCAAGCCGAAGGCTTTGCAGCCACTACCCTGCCCGCAAATGCAGATCTGATATTGATCAACACCTGCTCCATCCGGGAGAAAGCAGAGATGACGGTAAGGAAACGCCTGACTGAATTCCGCAGCATAAAAAAAAGTAAACCAGGCCTTATTGTAGGCGTATTAGGCTGCATGGCCGAAAGATTAAAAGCCGCTTTTATAGAAGAAGAAAAATTAGTAGATCTTGTTGTAGGCCCTGATGCCTACCGCAGTTTACCCGGTTTAATTGAAGAAGCAGAAGGTGGCCAGAAAGGCGTAAATGTTTTGCTAAGCCGGGATGAAACCTATGCAGATATTTCCCCTATCCGCCTAAACAGTAATGGTGTTACCGCTTTTGTAAGCATTATGCGTGGTTGCAATAATATGTGTTCATTTTGTGTAGTGCCTTTTACCCGTGGGCGGGAACGTAGCCGCAGTGCCGCCAGCATTGTACAGGAATGTACAACCCTCTTTAACGAAGGTTATCGTGAAATAACTCTGCTGGGGCAGAACGTAGATAGTTACCATTGGATAGATGAAGAGCAGGATATAACGGTAACGTTTGCCCGCCTGATGCAGATGGTAGCAGAAATTTCTCCGCTGCTTAGGGTTAGATTTTCTACTTCCCACCCTAAAGATATTACAGATGATGTTTTATTCACCATAGCTAAATACGAAAACATCTGCAATTATATACACCTACCGGTGCAGAGTGGCAGCAGCAGGGTTTTGCAGATGATGAACAGAACTTACAGCCGTGAATGGTATATTGCCAAAGTAAACCGCATCAGGGAAATTATCCCCGCCTGCGGCTTAAGCACAGATATGATTACCGGCTTTTGTACCGAAACAGAAGAAGATCACCAGCAATCATTGAGCCTGATGGAATATTGCAAATACGATCTGGCATATATGTATTTTTATTCGGAAAGGCCGGGAACGCTGGCTGCACGGCGCTTTAAAGACGATGTGCCATTAGAAGTAAAAAAACGCAGACTGCAGGAAATGGTAGATCTGTACCGGGGCCATTCGTTGCTCAGTATGCAAAAAGATGTGGGCAAAATTTTTAAAGTATTAGTAGAAGGCAATTCAAAAAAAAATGATAATGAGTTACATGGGCGAACGGATCATAATAAAGTAGCCGTGTTTCCAAAGAAGCATTTTAAAAAAGGAGATTACGTTTTTGTAAAAATAAATTCATGTACTGCAGGAACACTTCTTGGCACTGCAATAGAAAATAATATTCAATCATAATAAACCAAGTTCCCCTTTAGGGGCGAAGGGGTATGGACCAACAGGCAATAAAAAATCGTTTTGAAATTATAGGCAATTCGCCGGCGCTTAATCATGCATTAAATGTCGCCATCCAGGTAGCCAATACAGATTTGAGTGTATTGATAAATGGTGAAAGTGGCGTAGGTAAAGAAGTATTTTCCCAAATAATTCATGCGCTTTCTTCCCGTAAGCATAATCCTTTTATTGCGGTAAACTGTGGCGCTATTCCCGAAGGTACGATTGATTCAGAATTATTTGGCCACGAGAAGGGCTCTTTTACTGGTGCCCTGGATAGCCGAAAAGGTTATTTTGAAACAGTTAGTGGTGGTACTATTTTTCTGGATGAGATCGGCGAGCTTCCCCTGGGCACACAGGCCCGGCTTTTACGGGTGCTGGAAGCCGGCGAATATATCCGGGTAGGCAGCAGCAAAGTACAAAAAACAGATGTACGGGTAATAGCGGCTACTAATAAAGATCTGTTGGAATCTACCCACAACGGCAGGTTCAGGGAAGATCTGTATTATCGTTTAAATACAGTGCCGATAAGGGTTCCGGCTCTCCGTGATCGCAAAGAAGATATTCTTTTACTGTTCAGAAAATTTGCTGCTGATTTTGCAGATAAATATAAAACCACTTCTGTGCAACTGAGTGAAGAAGCAAAGAATAGTTTGATAAATTATGGCTGGCCGGGTAATGTAAGGGAATTGAAAAATATTGCAGAACAGATCTCTGTATTAAGTATAGATAAAAATATAAGTGCCGAACAATTGCGTTCTTTTCTGCCGGATCATAATTACTCACGGTTACCTGTGCTTGCTGGCGGCAGTGGCGGTGTAAGCCAGACAGAGTTTGCCAATGAAAGAGAGATCCTTTACAAACTTTTCTTTGACATGAAGAAAGATGTAAATGAGCTGAAGAAAATGTTTTTTGATCTTTTGCAAAATCCTTCCATGGCGCAGCATGGCACTACATTTCATAATGATATGAATGGCCATAAGGAATTAAACCAGGGAAGTAATGGCAATAATTATATGCAGTCTAGTTCCCCCGTAATTTTAAATAATAACAGCAACAATAATGATGGTATTCAACACCATGAAGATGTGGAAGAATCACTCAGCATTGTAGATAAAGAAAGAGAACTGATCATTAAAGCGTTAAAAAAACACCGGGGTAAACGCCGGGACGCTTCTTTAGATCTGGGCATCAGTGAAAGAACGCTTTACCGCAAATTAAAAGAATACGACATAGAAGACCTGTAAAAAATCTGCCGGAATTTTTTAACAGTTTCTCCACTCATTTTAATTTTATTTTTACTGCTTATGAAAATTTATTTCTCCAATATAAAAGTGTACTGCCTGCTTTTTTTGCTTGTAAGTATCTTCAATTTTTCTACCTGCAAATACGGTTTTAAAGATACTTCTCCCATACCGGTTGAAGTAAAAACCTTCAGAGTAAATTATCTTGAAAACAAGGCTCAATACATTAATACGCAGTTAAGCCCACAGCTTACTGAAAAATTAAAATCAAAGATCATCGGTAACACCAGGCTGCATCAAACCAACAATGATGATGCACACTACGATATCAGTGGCTATGTTTCTCAATATTATGTAACCACTATCAGCATTACCGGCAATAATTCCACCGGTAACAGGCTAAACATTGGCTTTCATCTTATTTTTAAAAATACTTTGGATGATAAAAAGAATTTTGAGACTGACCTGTTGCGTACGGTGGACTTCAGCGGCAGTCAAACATTGACAGATATAGAAGCCTCTCAAACGCCGCAGATTGTAACTACCATGGTAGATGAAATTTTTAATAAAATATTTTCTAACTGGTAATTTATTCTTTGAATCAAATATCAATTTAAAATGCCGCATCAACAGTTGTTAAAAAAACTATTTCAAAAAAACACTACCGGAACAGAAAACGTAGGTATGCTGCAGCAGGTAAAAAATGAATATCCTTATTTTGGGGCGGCCCATTATTTTTTATTGAATGAGATGGATGCCAATTCACCTGAGTATGAAAAAACTGTTGCTTTAACTGTGATGCATTTTGGCGACCCGTTATTTTTAAATTATTGCCTTACAAAAAAAGAAGAAGATTTATATGTTGTACCCGCTGATTTAAAAGTGGCAGAGGGAAACCACATACAAGAGGAAATTAAAGAAACACAGCAGGAAGATATTGTCCAACTTCCTCTTGAAAGCATTTCCTTAAAAAGGGAAGAACCTGAAAATATTGATGAACTAATAATTGAACCCTTATATGCCAGCGATTATTTTGCATCGCAGGGTATTAAGCTTAGCGAAGAAGCACAGCCAACAGATAAACTGGGCAAACAATTAAAAAGCTTTACAGAATGGCTGAAGACCATGAAAAAAGTTCATGATAGCAAATTACCCGAGGGTAATGAACAATTCGATGCAACTGTACAGCGGCTGGCAGAAAAAAGTAATAAAGAAGATGAGGTTGTAACAGAAGCTATGGCAGATGCTTATTTACAGCAGGGCAAAACTGCCAAAGCAGCGGATATCTATTTAAAATTAAGTTTGCTCAATCCTGCTAAAAGTGCTTTCTTTGCAGCCAAAATTGAACAACTAAAATAAAAAACATGTTAGCTTTATTCGGTATATTAATTATTATTGTTTCCATTATACTGGGTTTGATCGTATTGATACAAAATCCCAAAGGTGGCGGTTTATCTGGCACTTTAGGCGGTTTCAGCAACCAGTTAATGGGTGTGAAACAAACTACAGATGTATTGGAAAAAGGTACCTGGGTATTTGCCGGCTTACTTGGCCTGCTTTGCCTGATGTCTCCGGCTTTTATACCAAAAGAAGGCAGCGGCGGTTCTAAAAATGATGAATTACTAAAAGGCACTTCTACTGTTCCACAGCAGCAACAGGCGGCACCGAAGAACACGGTACAAATGCCGGGTTCTGATACCATTAAAAAATAATAACGCTTACAAAATATTTACAGCCCCGCCTGCTTAGACGGGGTTTTTTTATTTTACTTTTTTAAGCTGGTGTTTGTAATTTACGCTTTGGTGTAAGATGGATAAAAATATATTATAGGATAGCCACGTTATTGCCGGGAAGATGATGATAAAATACTTCGGTTATAAAAAATATTTAAACCAATACCTAAAAAACCGGAATGACTTAAAAACCTCCCGAATTCATTATGAAAAAAATAATACTGGTTATATTAACAGTCATATTCCTTCTAGCCTTATACGCAGCCTGGTGTGTTTTTGGACCCACAATATCTGCACCGGAAAGTAAATACTTTTTTATAAAAACGGGCTCCTCCTATGCTGAGGTGAAAACGGCATTACTTGATCAAAAAATAATTTCCGGTGGTTTCTTTTTTGATAAAATTGCCCGGCAGGTAAAATATAACAACAACATAAAAGCTGGACGGTATGAAATAAAAAACAGCAGTAATCTTATCAGCTTAATACGGATGTTAAAATCGGGCAGGCAATCTCCGGTGAGGCTTATAATTAATAAACTCCGTACCAAAGAAGACCTGGCTCAAAAATTAGGTTCGGATTTTGAATGTGACTCTGCAGAAGTAATAAATTTTATTACAAATAATGATTCGCTTGCTGCATATAAATTAGACAGCAATACAGTGATGACGGCCATTATACCCAACACCTATTTGTTACAGTGGAACACATCTTTTAAAAAATTATTTGCAAGGCTAAAAGCAGAACAGGAAAAATTCTGGACGGATGAAAGGAAGCAAAAAGCAGCGAATTTAAATATGACTCCACAACAGGTTTACACTATGGCAAGTATTGTAGAAGAGGAAACAAATAAAGCGGAAGACAAAGGACTTATTGCAAGCGTGTATATTAACCGGATTAGTAATGGTACGAGGCTGGAGGCAGACCCAACAGTAAAATATGCCATGAGGAATTTTGGGCTAAAAAGAATTTTGCATGGGCACCTGGCATATCCATCTGATTATAATACTTACCAGCACACCGGCCTGCCACCTGGCCCTATCTGTACGCCCTCTGCAAAAACAATTGATGCGGTGCTGGATGCGCCAACTACTTCGTATCTTTTCTTTGTAGCCAAACCGGATTTCAGGGGATATTCCAATTTTGCATCTTCGTATGCAGAACATTTAATATTTGCAAAAGCCTACCAACATGCGCTGGATAGTTTAATACTTAGTAAACAGGTAAATTAATTTCATACGTAAAAAATTGACCAGGATACAAAGAATATTTATTAGCAAAACGCCGGCTGCTTTTTTATTAAAAAAGAGCAAACACTGGCACCTGCCTGGCTTTGAGGGCTTGCCGCTGTATGATGTTATTCGTTTTTTTTATCACCAGATAAAAGCACGGGGGCTTACCGAAAGAGCCGCAGCCATTTCATATAATTTTATTATGGCCCTGCCGCCATCTTTTTTATTTTTATTTACGCTGATACCAAACCTTCCTTTTATTTCCAGGAAATCAATTAAGTTTCAACTGCACAGTTTAATATTTGATGTAATACCTGCAAAAGGATACAATAAAAGTTTGATTGATTTTGTAGATTCTTTTATTGATGGCAACAAAATCGGCCTGCTTTCTTTTGGACTTTTTCTCTCCCTTTTTTTTGCCTCCAATGCCATGATGGGCCTTATGCGATCTTTTAATAAAGATCATGTCGGTTTTGAAAAACGTAAAGGATTACAAAAGCGTTGGATCGCTATCAGGCTCACCATATTAATTTTCGGCCTGCTGTTGGGATACCTGTTGCTGCTGATAATGCAGGGTGCTTTGTTAAAAATGATGGTGCAGAATAATACCATACGCCAGGTGATATTTTATACCCGCTGGATTTTTATTGTCCTCCTCATTTTTTCGGCCATTGGCTTTATTTTCCGCTATATACCATCTGTTCAAATCAGGTGGAAGTTTGCTTCCCCGGGAGTCATTCTGGCCACTCTGCTCAGCATTCTTGCTTCCCTTGGCTTTTCTGCATTTGTAAATAATTTTGGGCGGTACAATGCCTTGTATGGTTCTATCGGCACTATCATGATGGTGATGGCGCTTATTTTTATTAACTCGCTTGCCCTGATAATTGGTTTTGAATTAAATGTGAGCATCCGTTCCTTAAAAACCCATGCAATGGAAAGGGAAAAAGTTGACCTGGTACCAAAAAAGTAACCACCTGTCCCTTTTTAACGGTATATAAAAAAACAAATGAGCTAATTTTATTTTATTAAAAAATATAATCATGAAAACAATATTTTACGCCATTGCTCCTGTTGCTATTATTGCAGGCCTGGCTTTTAATTCCATTACGCCACTGGCCATTGGAAGCAAAATGCCAAAAGCTGAGCTGAAAATGCTGAGTGTATCCGGCAAAGAAATAAGTATAAAAGAAGTAATGAAAGATAAGGGCGTGTTGGTGATGTTTAGCTGCAATACCTGTCCCTATGTAATAAAAAATCAGCAGCGTACAAAAGCTATTGGAGATTATGCACAAAAAATGAATGTAGGTGTAATAATATTAAACAGTAATGAAGCACAACGCAGCGATGATGAGGCATTCACTGAAATGAAAAAATATGCCGTAGCCCAAAAGTACGACTGGAATTATGTGGTAGATAAAAACAGTGAAGTGGCAAATGCCTTTGGTGCCAATCGTACGCCAGAATGTTTTTTGTTCGATAAAAGTGGCACACTCGTTTATCATGGTGCTATAGATGATAGCCCGACAAATCCGGGCAGTGTTCATCGCCAGCATTTAAAAGAAGCTATAAATGAATTGGCACAGGGTAAAGAAATCACCGTAAAAGAAAGCAGGAGTGCAGGTTGCGGAATTAAAAGAATATAATTTTAATGTTATTTTGTTTTATAAAAGCCGTCTTATTTGTAGACGGCTTTTATATTTGTGATGTAGGCTGTATCAATATTTGCTATTAACTTTTAGTCATTATCTTCATCAAACAAAACTAATTATATACTTCTTTCATACTACTATATGAAAATATATTATCCCGCTTTTATTCTTGCGCTGGTGCTGCTGACCGCTTCCTGCAGTAAAAAGAATTTTGCAAACAAGCCCGAATATCAATTCAAGAGTCCCGATGGGAAACCTGATTACAGTGATTTAAATTACTGGGCGGCACATCCCTGGAAATGGGATCCATCAGACAGCGTACCCAAACCACTCAGGAAAAATTATACAAAAGATTCTACGGTTGATGTCTTCTTTATTTACCCTACTACTTTAAGTGATGCCAAAGATGGGCGGTGGAATGCGCCTATTGATGATGCGGTTTTAAATGCCAAAACAGATTACTCTACTATTTTATACCAGGCCAGCGCTTTTAATGAGCAGTGCAGAATATTTGCTCCACGCTACCGCCAGGCAAACTTAAAGTCTTTTTATACGGGTGAAAAAACTACTGCCACCAAAGCTTTTGAACTCGCCTATGCGGACGTTAAGGCCGCTTTTGAATATTACCTGCAGCATTATAATAATGGAAGGCCCATTATTATTGCAGCTCACAGCCAGGGCACCATACATGCCGGCAGGCTGTTAAAAGAATTTTTTGAAGGAAAGCCTTTATACAACAAATTAGTATGCGCATATGTCATCGGCATGCCCACGCCCGAAAATTATTTCACCTCCATTCCCTCCTGTAAAGATTCGCTTGCAACAGGCTGCTTTGTGGGCTGGCGAAGTTTTCATAAAGATTATACCGCAGATTACATTGCTAAAGAAAATTTTAAAAGCCTTGTCACTAATCCGCTGCTGTGGACAAGCGATACCACTTACGCCCCTGCTGCCTTAAATAAAGGCGGTGTGCTTATCAATTTTAATAAAGTAACCACAAAGGTTGTAGATGCACAAATTCATAATAATGTTTTATGGACAAGCAAACCCAAATTTTTTGGTAACGTGTTTCTTACAAAAAAGAATTATCATATTGCCGACATCAACATGTTTTATATAAACATCGCAAAGAATGTAAAAACAAGAATTAAAATGTTTTGGAAAAAATAATCTAAAGATTTTCTATGGCATGCCCCTTTGGGTCGGGCTATGCGCTGCAATCTTTTTTTCTCCCGCAATAGGCGGGATCAAAAAACATTTACGCTGCTATCCCTCATGCAAAATGCAGTTCGTGGTGAGCAAAATTCCCTTAATGGTCCAAAAAATAATATCATTGACCAAATTTGATAACTTCGGATTATGAAACAACGATTTTATTTTGACACGTCTCTTTTTGGAGGTGTTTATGATATTGAGTTTGATGAGTTAACGCTTCAGCTATTTGAAAAAGTAAAGTTAGGCGAAATCACATGTATGTATTCAGACCTGACAATTGGTGAGCTTGATAATGCACCTAAAAAAGTTAGAGATTTTTTTTTCAGTTTGCCATCAGAACATTTGGAATTTGTTCGCATGACTGAAGAAAGCCTGACTTTAGTCGGGCATTATATTTCTGAAAAAGTTATTGGAGAAACCAGTTTTGATGACTGTGTACATATTGCATTAGCCACTATTCACAAAGCCGATATTCTTGTAAGCTGGAATTTTAAACATATAGTAAATGTTTATAGAATACGTGGTTACAATTCTGTAAATTTACGTCAAGGTTACACCGCATTAGAGATACGTTCACCCAAAGACATTATTAATTATGAAGACGAAGAAACAAATTAGTGAAAAGGAATTTGACACCGCCAAAACTTTCCGTGTCATCAAGGAGAAAATCTCAAAAGATATTTCCCGTATGACATTAGCACAAATACAGGAATATCTTCGCCAGCAAAAATTGAAAGCTGCTAACTCCTGATCTTCCATCTAATATTATTAGCGCCTGTCAATTTACCCCTGTCGTAAAAATAAATCCAGTAGTACAAATACAGCAAACACTACAGATGCGATGCCATTTGCCGTCATAAATGCAATATTAACTTTACTCAGATCATTGGGTTTTACAATAGAATGCTGGTAAATAAGCATGCCCACAAATACGACAATGCCGCACCAGTACCATAAACCAAAATGCCCGTAAAATCCTGCAGCAATAACCGCTGCAGCAGATAGCACATGCAGCAATACAGAAACCAGCAAGGCTTTTGATTTGCCTATTACAGATGGGATAGAATACAATTGATTTTCTTTATCAAAAGCTTCATCCTGCAGGGCATAAATAATATCAAAACCGCTTACCCAAAAGATTACGGTAAGAGAAAATAACACAGGCAACAAAGCAAACACCCCTGTTACTGCAAGGTAAGCGCCAATAGGCGCCAGGCTTAGGCCAAGGCCCAATACCAAATGGCAGAGTGCGGTAAAGCGTTTGGTATAGCTATAAAATAAAATAACAAACAACGCAACCGGTGATAAATAAAAACAAATTGAATTGATAAAATAGGTGCAGGCAATAAATAAAATACAACTAATGATGGTAAACAGCAGTGCATTTTTTGCAGTAATTATTCCTGCGGGTATTTCCCTTACAGCAGTACGTGGATTTTTTGCATCAAAGCTTCTATCCAGGTAGCGGTTAAAAGCCATAGCTGCAGAGCGGGCGAATATCATGCAGAGAATAACAAGAATAAATCTTACAATATAAGCTGCAGGTGGTAAAGAAAAATCTGCAAGTGGAAATTGAGTAGGGATTAATGGACTATGCAAGTTAGGAACTACAGAAATCGGAACACTTACGGCTTTAACTCCTAAAAAAAATCCTATCAATGCAAAAGGCATTGCAAAAATGGTATGCGAAAATTTTATGAGAGAGAGGTAATTTTTTACAGAAGTCATTCATTTGATCGTTTAAATTTATTAAGCCTTTCCCTTATTTCTTTATCTGATAATGTTTCTTTCAGAGACTTATCATAAATACTTATGAGGATAATTTCTTCATTAATAATTTTTACAAATGTAATTATCCTTGCTCCACCGCTTTTGCCAGACATTTTACCAGATATAGCAAGCCGCATTTTATAAAATTATTCCCCAAAGAAATACCTTGTAATGGATGTTGCTGCAATGATTGTAAAAGAAAAGAGAAATCTTTTTTAAAAGAGGGATATTTTTTTAAAAGCCTTTTGATCTCTTTTGAAAACTCAGGTGTATTTAAAATGCTATAACTCATTCAACAGTTCTGAAGCTTTCTTTAATTTTATTTTACCGGCAAGATACATCTGGGCTTCTTTTGCTCCTTGCTCTATGCTTTTTAACACCTGTGCCTTAGTAGGCTCTTTATAAACGTCAGCCTTTACTTTCATTTGTTTCAAAAAATGAAGTATCGCTTTTACTTCCGTTTTGTTTTTAGGATTTGCTACAATCGTTTCCATATTTAAAATTACGAATTTTGAGCTTAAATTTATCTCTCCAACTTATTGACCATTGACCATTGACCATTGACCATTGACCATTGACCATTGACCATTGACTCATTAACCTATTCACTTATTCCCCTATTCCCCCGTCTTCCCACTTGCTGCATCAATATTTCTCCCAAAGAAAATAGCATTCATAAACAGCTTGCTGCCACCCAGCCAAAATGCCCGGAAGTTGGGATCATCAGCAATATTTATCACCCGGCCGCTACCAAGCGTATTTACAATTACCGCTGCAGAATTTTTTATTGCATCGCTGTTCTCCTTGCTTATCCAACCACTTTGCAAGGGCTTGCTGCCATAGTAAAAAGGTGTGGCGTAAGGGTTTTTACTTTTCTCCATAAAAACTTTATTGGCCTTAAAAAGACTAATGGTCTTTTGATTGTATCCATAAGCCAAGGGATTAGTGAGGTCAGCATCTGCACCAAAGATGGCTCCATACACCTGCTGTGCCCCATCAATTTGTTCCCTCTCCACATAAGCCAGCATTGATGAGCTGTCATTTGGTGATTTTAATTTTTTAAATGTTACACTGCTTATGCCGCTTTGTGCAGCCCAGGTAACTGCTTCCTCGGTAAGTATTAATGTACCGCCACCCTGCACCCATGTTTTCAGTTTTTCCTTGTTCATTTCAGCGTAAGTTCCTCCCACCATAATGATAGTATTGTATCTATTTACGTCGATGCGGTTAAACATAGAAACTTCCAGGTGAGTAGCCGTAATATTCATCCGTTGATCCAGCAGGTACCATACTTCACCTGCATCTGTTCCATTCACACCAGTGCCCACTATCATGGCAATAACAGGTTTGGTAACGGGTAAAAATTTACTGCTCCCAAGATCACTGCCGCTGTTTACATTACCTGATTGCATCCCATAAATTTTTACGCCATACTTTAATGCAATAGTATTCAGCAATTCAAAAATTTTATCCTTACTGGTGGTTTGCAATTGACCAGGAATTAATATCGTTCCATAATTAAAATTTCTTGCGCCGCCGGCAACATTCATCACAAATTTATTGGCCGCTACTTTTGTAAATACCTCATTATTTTGCAAAGCATACAATGCAGCAGGGGCATACAGTTCATCCCACTCCAGCAGGTAACCAATTTCACTTTTACCGCCAATAACTTCTCCTTTTGGAAAAATAAGTTGAGCGATTTTTTCTCCTGTAATTTTCTGGCTGAATTGCGTTGCGTTTAGTGCAGCGCTTGGTAAGCCAAAAGCCAGTGGCATTGTCCATGAAGTGATATCATAAAATAAACTGTCTTTATATTTTAATGTTTTTTCGAAAATAGTTTTAATGATCTTGTACTGGGCTTGATCTGCAGGTACCACGTAAGCCGATCCTTTTTCAAAATCTGCGGAGCCGCCTGAAATACATTCTGCTTTTATGGCTGTATTTAATTCATACACATCTACCTGGTGGCGGCGAAGCATCTCAATAAAATGAAATGTTTTGGCCCTATCATTCTTATCTCCAAACACATACCCTTTTACAGGATCAGCAGCCGCTTCTGTCAGCGAGTTTTTATAAAAATCTTTTTGCCATTGCAAAAATTCTTTCCGTAAAACCCTTGCGCCTTCCAATGTAGAGAGTGTTGCTGTAAATTGATTTTTTATGGTGAAAGGAAAACTCAGTAATCCATTGGTTGTTTGCTGAAGGTGTCCCCGTGATGATGCCTGCTCAAATAAAATACCGATAGCTCCATTGATGTCGGGGTAAGTAGAACCTTTGCCATAATAAAAATCATCATAGTTTTCTTTGGTAAAATATAATGAGCCGATGCGGTCTAAAAATGCAGCATGAAATTTTGCAAGCTTGCCGGTAAGTTCCTGGTTTTTTTCGGGCGTTAACGGGTTTATTCTTGATGCCACGCCGGGTTGAAAAAAGAAGGTTGCATTGCTTCCCTGCTCATGATGATCGGTAAGAATATTGGGTTTCCATTTATGAAACCATGCTAACCTGTTTTGACTTTCTACATGTACGGCGGGTAGCCAATCACGGTTCAGATCAAACCAGTAATGATTAAATCTTCCGCCCGGCCATACTTCATTAAACTCTCTTGAATTTGGATCGCTCACTAAATTTTTACTCTTGTGCTGGTTGGCCCAGGTAGAAAAACGTTGCAATCCGTCAGGATTAAACGAAGGGTCAAAAAGGATAACTACATTATCAAGCAGATCATCTATTTGTTTTCCCTGTGCTGCTGCCAAATAATAAGCGCTCAATAAACTTGCATTGGCGCCGCTTGGTTCGTTGCCATGTATGGAATGCCCTATCCACACCACGATAGGCATGTTCTCAATATTTACAGTAGCAGATTTAGTTGGATCAGATAAAAGCAAATGCTGTTGCCTTATCTCCTCTAACCGTTGATGATTTTTTGGCGAAGTAATGATCAATAAAACCTGTGGACGGTTTTCGTATGTAAAGCCCATGGTTTCCAACTTCACTCTCTCCGGTGCAGCTGCAGCAACGGCTCTCATATAATTCACTAACCTGTCATGGGTCACATGCCACTCTCCCACCTCGTGGTAAATAATATCTTTTGGTTTTGGAATGGCAGGATTATAAGTAACACTATCCGGCAAATAATATTTTAAATCCTGTGAAATCAGTGAAAAGTGAATAATGGAGAGTGAAAGAAAGAGAATAAATTTCTTCATACAGTTGTTGGTTACGATAAAGGTTGGAAGATAAAGAATTATTGGTAAGAGGGTTTAATTGTTTAATTGTTTTATTGTTCAATTGTTTAGATAAGATTTTAGTTCCCCCTCATTGACCATTGACTTATTGACCTATTCAGCTTCTCATCCTTCCCCTGACAATCTCCCACAGCACAACGCCGGCGGCAGTTGCAATGTTTAAAGAATGTTTCATTCCCAGTTGCGGAATTTCAATGCAGCCATCGCATTGCAAAATGGTTTCCTGTTCTACACCGCTTACTTCATTTCCAAAGATCACTGCTATTTTTTCTATCTTATTAAAATCTATCTGTTGCAATGCCTGGCTATTCACTACCTGCTCTACCGCATACACCTTGTAGCCCTTACTTTTTAAAACGGCTATAGCTTCCGGGGTAGAAATAAAATGCTGCCACGTTACAGAATCGTCTGCACCTAATGCCGTTTTTTTTATTTCTTTATGAGGAGGTTGAGCCGTATATCCTATAATGTAAACCCCTTCCAGTAAAAAAGCATCGGCTGTACGGAACACGCTGCCTACATTATAAGCACTGCGTATATTTTCCAGCACAGCAATTACCGGGGTCTTTTCGGAGCGTTTAAATTCTTCAACCGTTTTACGGTTTAGATCATCCATGCTTAATTTCTGCATGGTATACTTTTAAATTGATAAAAAGATACATCCATCCGGTGCTATGTTAATCTTAATAGGACATCTGACCAATTGGTGCAATTCGTTTTAATTAGTGTAATAAACGTTACAACAAATATGGTTTGCCCATTCTAAATTGTTTCCTTTTCCAGTTTTGCAGATTTAATATTTACTCTTTCTTCAGCAAAAAGCTTAGCTGCGGCTACAAAATGTACGAACAAAGGATGAGGATTTTCTACTGTACTCTTCAGTTCAGGATGGTATTGTACTCCAATAAAATAGGGATGATCTTTCAATTCTACGATTTCTACAAGCCCGGTAACCGGATTTTTACCACTGGGTATCATCCCGGCATTTTCAAAGTCGCTGAGATATTTATTATTAAATTCCCAGCGGTGGCGGTGGCGTTCGCTTATTACCGTAGCCTCATAAATTCTATTGGCGAGGCTGCCTTCTTCAATCTCACATTCATAAGCGCCAAGCCTCATGGTGCCGCCTTTTTTCTTAACCTTTTTTTGTTCTTCCATCAGTGCAATTACCGGGTATTCCGTTGCTGTGCTCATCTCCGTAGAGTTTGCCTCTTTCCATCCCATTACATTACGGGCATATTCTATTACCGCCATCTGCATCCCCAGGCATATTCCAAAAAACGGCATTTTATTTTCACGGGCATATTTCACAGCCGTTATTTTTCCTTCCACACCCCTGGAGCCAAAACCAGGCGCTACCAGTAATCCGTCTAATTCTCTTAATTTATCTCCCACATTTTCATCTGTGATAAATTCGCTGTGCACATTTACAATTTGCACCTTACACAGGTTTTCTGCCCCTGCATGTATAAATGATTCCAGGATAGATTTGTATGCATCCTGCAGTTCAATATATTTGCCGATAAGCCCGATCTTTACCCGGCTCTTGGGATAATTTAATTTATCTAAAAAACCACGCCACTTTGTTAGCTCAGGAGCAGCATACCCATTGATCTGTAATTTTTTCAACACAATTAAATCCAGGCCTTCCTGCAGCATTTTCAGTGGCACTTCATAAATGGTAGAAGCATCCATAGCTTCAATAACAGCATTGGGTTTTACATTACAGAACAAAGCAATTTTTCGCTTTATCTCATCGCTTAAGGGATGCTCAGTACGGGCCACAATCACATTTGGATGTACCCCTTCCTGGCTAAGCAGGCGCACACTATGCTGTGTAGGTTTTGTTTTTAATTCTTTGGCTGCTTTTAAATAAGGAATAAGCGTAAGGTGTACAACCATGCAATCTTCCTCAGCCATTTCCCACTGCAGTTGCCGCACAGCTTCTACAAATGGAAGACTCTCAATATCGCCTACCGTACCACCCAGTTCGGTTATTACAATATCGTATTCGCCACTATCGCCCAGCAACAGCATTCTGCGTTTAATCTCATCAGTTATGTGTGGAATAACCTGTACTGTTTTACCGAGATATTCTCCTTCTCTTTCTTTATTGATAACGGTTTGATAGATGCGACCGGTAGTTACATTATTGGCCTGTGAAGTAGGGATATTTAAAAAACGTTCATAGTGGCCAAGGTCAAGATCAGTTTCGGCGCCATCATCTGTTACATAACACTCGCCGTGTTCGTAAGGGTTAAGCGTGCCAGGATCTACGTTGATGTAAGGATCAAATTTTTGAATAGTTACTTTCAGCCCACGGCTCTGTAACAGTTTTGCAAGCGAAGCTGCAATGATCCCTTTTCCTAACGATGAGGTAACGCCGCCGGTTACAAAAATAAACTTGGCCATTTTATATTAATTACGTGATTTAAAGCAAATACAATTTTTTCTGAACCAAGCCGCATACCAATAATTAGCTGTAGTGGCGTCGCACTCTTGTACAGAAAAACTTTATTCAACAATTTAAAAGAAAATAAATATGACCGGAGGAAAGAAAACAGGATATCCTAGAGGTCATGTAAAGATAGAAGGAATTATCGGGAGGAGAAAATCCCAGAGGCTTTTTTTAAAAAAATAGCAGGAATTAATATTGATCTTAAGAAAAAAAGTTCCCGCTACAGGAACTTTTTGAATATTTTGTAGAACTATATAACTAATGAATTAATCTTCCTTATTCACACTGCCACCACTGCTTTGATTTATTTTAGTGCTGCCGCCGCCCTTGTAATTAATATTTCCTCCGCTACTGGCATTAGCTTGCAGGCTTACACTTGCATGTACATTAGCAGTGGCGCCACTGCTGGCGGTAGCTATCGTGTTTTCACTTAGTAATTGAGAAGCTTTTACAGATGACCCACTGGAGGACTCTACATTAAATGTTTTTGTACGGCCGCTAACCTCTATATCCCCTGCACTACTGGCATCTGCAGATACGGAGGGCGCATCTAAAGCAGTTATGATTTTGCTGCCGCTTGATGCCTGCAAATTTATCTCGTCCGAAGACCTGAGTTCATCCTTTACCGTAATATCTGCACCTGCTGAAGCGGTGATCTTATTTATTTGCGGGGCAGTAATAAATACTTTCAAGTGTGCATCGTGTAAATTATTAGTTCTTACCCTGATCTTTAATTGACCATCGCTGACGTTGGTTTCAATGTCTTTAATGATGTTATCATCTGCTTCTACGGTTACTTGTTCAACAGGCCCATTCTTTATCTCTATTTCAAAACCGCCTGATGCATTTACGCCTGTAAAAGCACTGGTACTTCGTTTTTCTGTAACAATATTTCCGCTACCTGTTTTGAACCTGCAGGCACTGAAAAAGCAAAGCACAGAGATAATGATTAATACATTTTTCATGACTTTATATTTGCAACAAAGATTTATAAATTAAAACCATAATACAAATCTTTTTTACTTCGCCTTAGTATTTTTCTTAAACATGAGCGTTAACAGCGAGTGTGCAGTGAAAATGTTTCATTAAATAAAAAAAGACTGTTCTTTAAATGTTGCTTTATATTTTATTGCTGAAATGATAGCCCCGATTGTAGCGGAAAGCCCGGAGCAACCCTGGCGGCGGTTGTGAGGACTTACAGCGGAAAGCGGGACAAATGCTGATAGAAAATAAATGACCGGCTCCTTATCAGTTTTATTTTTGAGTACTAATTAATTTACATTTGCACGCATGATGACTGATAAAATACTGATACTCGATTTCGGCTCACAATATACCCAGTTGATAGCCCGGGTAGTGAGGGAGGTAAATGTGTATTGTGAAATAATTCCATTTAATAAAATCATTGAATACGATCCTTTTTTAAAAGGCATCATTCTTTCTGGCTCGCCTTTTTCTGTAAATGAAGAAAATGCGCCGATGGTAAATATAAAAGGCATTGCCGAAAAAGTACCAGTACTGGGTATTTGTTATGGCGCACAACTGACCGCAAAATTATACGATGGGCTGGTAGCAAAAAGTAATAAAAGAGAATATGGGCGTGCAAACTTTAGCGTTTCTAAAGCCGATGAATTATTTAAAAATATTGCGCCAACATCGCAGGTATGGATGAGCCATAGCGATACCATAAAAGAACTTCCCCAAGGGTTTGAATTATTGGGCACTACTGAGAGCATTCCGGTAGCTGCTTTTAAAAATGAAAGCAACGCTCCCCATCCTGTTTACGGTCTACAGTTTCATCCGGAAGTTTATCATTCTACGGAAGGAAAAACCATTATAAAAAACTTTTTAATAAATACCTGCGGCTGTAAGCAGGATTGGACACCTGAGCATTTTATTACAGATACAATTGCAGCATTAAAACAACAATTGGGCAACAGTAAAGTTGTTATGGGGCTTAGCGGCGGGGTAGATAGTACGGTAGCCGCCACTTTAATTCACAAGGCAATTGGCGAAAATTTATTTGGCATTTTTGTAGACAATGGAGTATTGCGCAAAAATGAATTTGAAGAAGTACTGGAAATTTACAAAAAGCTTGGGCTTAATGTAACCGGCGTAAATGCCAGGGAACATTTTTATAGCAAGCTTGCCGGCAAAGATTTACCGGAAGAAAAAAGAAAAGCTATAGGCAGCAGCTTCATAGATATTTTTGATGAGGAGGCGCACAAGATCTCGGGCATAGAATTTTTAGGGCAAGGCACTATTTATCCCGATGTGATAGAATCAGCTTCAGTGCATGGGCCGTCCGTCACCATTAAATCCCATCATAATGTTGGTGGCCTGCCAGCTACAATGAAACTGAAATTGGTAGAACCGCTTCGCTCCTTATTTAAAGATGAAGTAAGAAAGATAGGTGCAGAGCTGGGCATACCGGCTGAAATGCTTGGCAGGCATCCGTTTCCGGGGCCCGGCCTGGCCATAAGAATACTTGGAGAAGTAACAGAAGAAAAGGTACGGTTATTGCAAGATGCAGATTTGATCTATACAGATAGTTTGAAAAAATATGATCTGTATGATAAAGTGTGGCAGGCAGGTACTATTCTATTGCCGGTAAAAAGTGTAGGGGTAATGGGTGACGAAAGAACATATGAGTTTACCATTGCCTTAAGAGCAGTAACCTCAGTAGATGGAATGACGGCAGACTGGGCACATTTGCCTTATGATTTTTTGGCAAATGTATCAAACGAAATAATAAATAATGTAACGGGCATTAACCGGGTGGTGTATGATATAAGCAGCAAACCACCTGCTACTATAGAATGGGAATGATAAGGTTTCAAAAAAAACGTATGCATAAGAAAATTATACTTTTATTATTATTATTGGTGAGTTTTGTGTACATCAATAAAGTAGTGGCACAACAGACCGCCCAGGCCGATTTTAAAACATACAAAGTAGCCATATTTGCACCGCTTTATTTAGATTCTGTTTTTACAGATGGCAATTATAGTTATGGAAAAAGCTTTCCAAAATTTGCCATACAGGCATTGGACTTTGTACAGGGAGCACAAATTGCATTGGATAGTATGCCGCTTTATAATGCTAATATCGATGCCACTATTTACGATTCAAAATCATTTACGCAGCCTATTCCTTCGCTTATCACTGCTAAAAATCTAGACAGTGTAGATCTGATCATCGGCTCCGTAAAAGACGAAGAATTTGTAGAACTTGCGGCCTTTGCGCAGCGAAAAAATATACCTTTTATTTCTGCCTCTTATCCTAACGATGGAGGTTCAAATGCCAATCCTTTTTTGGCCATTGTAAACTCTACTTTAAAAGCACATTGCGAAGCCATATACAGTTACCTGTTGCAAAGCCATGGCACTGATAAAATTTTCCTGGTTCGCAAGCCCGGCTCACAGGAGGATAAAGTGGCTGAATATTTTAAAAATATAAATGCCCCTGATGGTAAGCCCCTGCTTAATATTCAGACTCTGGATGTACAAGGCGATTTTAGCTTCATCAAGAATAAATTAGACAGCAACCGCCAAACAATTATCATTGGCGGCAGCCTCAACGAAGAGTTTGCCTCTAAGCTGGCAGCCACTTGCTTTTCCTTAAATAAAAAATATCATGTCACTTTAATAGGTATGCCTAATTGGGATAATTTTTCTTTTATAAATAAAAAAAATGGATTTAAAGATTACCCGGTATATTATACTTCACCATATTATAATTATAAAAACGATAACCAAAGCAAAATGATACAGGCGCTTTATAAGAAAAAATTTAAAGGCACTCCTTCAGATATGACCTATAAGGGCTTTGAAACTATATTTGTTTTCTGCAGGCTGCTGGCAAAATATCCTGAAGA
>JBDUCK010000217.1:0-6049 GCA_040003485.1 Ferruginibacter sp.
CTTAACGATGGTGATATGGTGCTGATCCCAAACCCCGGCTATCCAACTTATCGCTCGGCTGTAACCCTTGCTGGGGGCATAGCAGTAGATTATGAACTGAAAAAAGAAAATAGCTGGATGCCGGATTATGCTGCATTGGAAAAGCTGGATCTGGGTAAGGTGAAATTGATGTTTGTAAATTATCCACATATGCCAACCGGCCAATTGCCGTTGGCTGATACCATGATCAATTTAATTGCTTTTGCAAAAAAGCATAACATTTTATTGGTACATGATAATCCGTACAGTTTTATTTTAAATGAGCAACCAATAAGTTTACTAAGTACAGATGGCGCCATGGAAGTAGCCGTAGAATTAAATTCTCTCAGCAAGAGTCACAATATGGCAGGCTGGCGTGTAGGTATGTTGTGCGGCGCAAAAGAAAGAATAAATGAAATATTAAAATTTAAAAGTAATATGGACAGCGGCATGTTTTTGCCGGTACAGTTAGCTGCAGCCAAAGCACTTAGTTTGGGTGAAGATTGGCACAATGCGGTAAATGCTGTTTACAAAAAGCGGCAGCAGAAAGTATTTGAATTATTAACCTTACTTAAATGTGATTTTAGCCAGGCACAAGCCGGGATGTTTGTGTGGGCTGCTATTCCGGGAGAATATAAAGATGGATATCAATTAAGTGATGAAGTGTTGCAGCAGTCAAATGTTTTTATTACTCCCGGTGGTATATTCGGCAGCCAGGGAGATAAATATGTAAGGGTGAGTTTATGCAGCACAGAAGAAAAAATTGAGGAAGCTATTAGCAGAATTAAGAATAAATAATTATGGTAGTAACAATTGTCGGTGTGGGTTTAATAGGTGGTTCAATGGCATTAGCCCTGAAAGAAAAAGGCTTTGCGACAAAAATAATCGGCGTCGGCAGAAGCGAAAGCAGTTTGCAAAAAGCGAAAGAGCTGGACATTATTGATGAAGCATTATCCCTGGAAGATGCGGTAAGGCAAAGTGATTTTATTTATGTGGCTATACCGGTAGATGCGACGATACCCGTAATACTGCAAATTCTGGAAATGGTAAATGATAAGCAGATTGTTGTAGATGCAGGCTCCACAAAAAATGCTTTGTGTACTGCGGTAGCCGATCACCCAATGCGTAGGCACCTGGTAGCAACACACCCTATGTGGGGTACAGAATACAGTGGCCCGGAAGCTGCAGTGAGAGATGCTTTCATCGGCCGGTCCTGTGTAATTTGTGAAAAAGAAAAAAGCAGTGACGATGCTGTATTAATGGTAGAAAATATTTACAAAGCCTTGGGCATGCATATCATTTATATGGATGCAATAAGCCACGATACACATGCAGCTTATGTAAGCCATATATCACACATCACTTCTTTTGCCCTGGCCAATACCGTGCTGGAAAAAGAAAAAGAAGAAGATGCCATTTTTGAAATGGCCAGTGCCGGTTTTGAAAGCACCGTCCGCCTGGCAAAAAGTAATCCTGCCATGTGGGCACCGATTTTTATGCAGAACAAAGAAAATGTACTGGATGTATTGAACGAGCATATTTCTCAATTGAGAAAGTTTAAAGCCAGCCTGGAAAAAGAAAATATGGAATATTTAATTGAGCTGATGGAACAGGCCAATAAAATAAAAAGAATTTTAAAGTAATTCTCCCCCTCTCCACCTAGTGGAGAGGGGGAAGGGTGAGGTAAGTTAACAACATAAACTAATTTTACAATGCAAACACAAACAACAATGAAAGAAGACATCATGCAGGTATGGAACAAAAGGCCAATGATCATAAGTGGCCCTTGTAGTGCAGAAACTGAGGAGCAGGTGATTGCCACTGCTCAGCGGTTAGCCGCCACCGGTAAAGTTGATATGCTTCGTGCCGGAATCTGGAAGCCACGAACCAAGCCCGGCCTTTTTGAAGGTATTGGTGTAAAAGGACTTCCCTGGATGGCACAGGCCAAAAAAATAACCGGCCTGCCTGTTACCGTAGAAGTGGCTACAGCAAAGCATGTGCAGGATGCACTTCAGTTTGATGTAGATGTACTTTGGATCGGTGCCCGTACAACCGTAAACCCATTCAGTGTGCAGGAAGTAGCCGATGCCCTGCGTGGCGTAGATATTCCGGTGCTGGTAAAAAATCCTATTAATCCCGACCTTGATTTGTGGACTGGTGCTATTGAACGCCTGCAAAAAGTAGGACTCAAAAATATAGGTATGATACATCGGGGCTTTTCTTCTTATGGCAATACAGAATTCCGTAATGCACCTATGTGGCATCTGCCTATTGAAATGAAAAGAAGATTCCCGGAAATGCTGCTCATCTGCGACCCCTCCCACATCTGTGGCAACCGCACCATGCTTCAGTCTGTCGCACAAAAAAGTATTGATCTTGATTTTGGCGGCTTGATTATTGAAAGCCATATCGATCCGGATAATGCCTGGAGTGATGCAAAGCAGCAGATAACACCGGAGCGTTTAAATGAAATGCTGGATACCCTGGTATGGCGGCACGAAAATACCAGCGAACAGGAGTTCCTAACGGCCTTGGCTACCCTGAGAGAGCAGATAAATCATGTGGACGATGAACTGTTGACGTTGATTGGGCAGCGCATGAAAATTGCAGATAAAATAGGAGCATACAAACGCAGCAATAATATCACTATTCTGCAAACTAACCGCTGGAACGAAATACTGGACAGGGCTGCAGCCAAAGGGGAGAAGTTGGGCCTAAGTAAAGAATTTATTGTACGCTATATGGATGCGGTGCACCTGGAAAGTATCAATCACCAGAATAAAATAATGAATGAAGAATAAGCGGTAAGAATTACAGATGACAATTGATAGATGACAGGTGATAAGTATTTCTTTGGTACCAGCACCAGTTTTTTATAGCATCACCGTTGCATCGCAATCCTTTCATGAATATACCATTGGGAAACATTATAGACCCTTAAAGGGCTTTAGTATTTAAAAATTATGAGAAAAGAAACGTTTGTTTTTTCACAGAAGAAAGTAGATTATCTTTTTGATGCGCCCTTCAGCGAAATAGAAAATCATTTTGCTAAAGAAAAAATTATCATCATCACTGATGAAAATATTTTTGCACATCATGCAGCTGAATTTGATGGGTATAAGATTATTAAAATTGCTGCAGGGGAGGTTAATAAAAATCAACAAACAATTGATAAAATCATAAACCAATTACTGCAATTGCAGGCAGACAAGCAGACCTGCATTGTTGGCGTAGGCGGCGGCGTAGCAACAGATATGGCGGGTTATGCCGCCAGTATTTACAAACGTGGTGTAAAGCTTGCGCTGGTACCCACTTCAATATTGGCAATGGTAGATGCCGCAATCGGTGGTAAGAATGGGGTAGATGTTGGCTTGTATAAAAATATGATTGGTACAGTTTACCAGCCCGACTTTATTTTATGGGATTATAATTTTTTATCAAGCCTGCCTCATGCCGAGTGGATAAATGGCTTTGCAGAAATTATAAAACATGCCTGTATAAAAGATGCCGGACTATTTTCTTTTTTAGCCGCAAATTCTTTGGAAGCGTTTAAATCTGGTAAGTCACCTGTTGCCAGCCTGGTAGAAAAAAATGTACGCATAAAAACGGCTGTTGTTTTAAAGGATGAGTTTGAAACGGGGGAGCGAAAGATCCTGAATTTTGGTCACACCCTTGGTCACGCCATAGAAAATATTTACACACTTCCTCATGGCCATGCGGTTAGTATTGGTATGGCTGCCGCCTGTACCATTTCAGAAGAAATAAACAATTTTTATTCTGATGAAAAAGCGCAGGTAATAAAGTTATTACTTCAATATCATTTGCCGGTAAAAATGGAAATTGATGCAGGCAAAATATGGGAAGTATTGCTGCTCGATAAAAAAAGGGAGGCAGACAATATGCCATTTATTGTACTTGATAAAATTGGTGTAGCAAAAATTATTTCTATTCCTTTAGTGCAGTTAAAAAATTTAATAGAAGAATGCGTATAAAGGAGTTTTAATAAAGCTTGCACTTTTTAAAAGGGGTAAACTTTAAACCTGAAAACTCCCACAAATAATATTATGAAAGTTGTCATTCAACCATCGGCGATAAAAGGAGAGATTTATGCTGCCGCTTCAAAAAGTGCTATGCAGCGGGCTTGTGCGGCAGCGTTGCTGCATAATGGACAAACCATTATCTCCAACCCCGGCCAAAGTAATGATGATTTGGCAGCCTTATCTATCATAAAAAATTTAGGCGCAACCATTCAAAATGAGAAAGACGCCTCAATTAAAATAACTGGCAGTGAATTATTAAATGTTTTAAAAGCCCTCCCCACTGGGGAGGGTTTGGCAGGGGCCATTAACTGCGGTGAAAGTGGCCTAAGCATCCGGATGTTTGCGCCTATCGCGGCATTAAGCAGTGATGAAATTACGATAACCGGCAGTGGCAGCTTGTTAAGCCGGCCCATGGATTTCTTTGATGAAATATTGCCGCAGCTTGGTGTAAGCATACAATCTCATAATGGTAAACTCCCGTTGAAGATAAAAGGCCCGTTGCAACCAAAAAATATTACTATTGATGGTTCTTTGAGCTCACAATTTCTTACGGGCCTTTTAATGGCTTTTGCAAAAGCGGCCACAGAAAAGGTTACCATTACTGTCATGAATTTAAAAAGCAAACCCTACATAGATCTTACTTTGCAGATGATGGAACATTTTGGTTATAAAGTAACTAATGAAAATTATGAATGTTTTGTAATTCAGCCTGCAACAAGTAACGCTGGAATTATTAGCTATTCCGTAGAAGGAGACTGGAGCGGCGCTGCATTTTTACTGGTGGCCGGTGCCATAGCTGGTAATGTAACAATAAAGGGTTTAGACGTTTTTTCTGCGCAGGCAGATAAAGCGATTTTGCAGGCATTGATGATGGCCAAAGCAAGCATCAGCATTACACCCGAAGAAATTATTGTTTCAGCGAAATCAATGCAGGCTTTTCATTTTAATGCAACTGATTGTCCAGATTTATTTCCACCCTTGGTTGCACTTGCTGCTTATTGCGAGGGCACTTCGGTTATTGAAGGTGTAAGCAGGCTGGCTCACAAAGAAAGTAACAGGGCCTTAACTTTACAGGAAGAGTTTGGTAAAATAGGCGTGACAATAAAATTGCAGGATGATCTGATGCTTATTACAGGTGGTGATAAAATTAAAGGAACTAAAGTTCATTCGCATCATGACCACCGGATTGCCATGGCTTGTGCAGTGGCTGCGTTAAAGGCAGAAGGGGAAACGATTATTGAAGATGCCGAAGCTATAAATAAATCTTATCCTGCATTTTATAAACACTTGCAGCAATTGGGTGCATCAGTCAATATTCATGATTAAATATATTTGTGTTAGTTAAGGCCTTTATGATTTTATGGTAAATAATTAAAACTTTTTATTTTGAACAGTTTCGGGACTATATTCAGGATCAACATTTTTGGAGAATCACATGGGCCATCAGTAGGTGTTGTAATTGATGGATGCCCCGCCGGCATTGGGTTATACGCTGATGATTTTAGCGAAGATATTGAAAGAAGAAAAGGCGGTACTAAGGGTACTACGCCTCGTAAAGAAGATGATCTCCCTGTGTTTCTATCCGGTGTTTTCAATAATAAAACTACTGGCGCACCGCTTACTATTGTTTTTGAGAATAAGAATACCCGCAGCAGCGACTATGAAAAATTGCGGAGTACTCCACGGCCGGGGCATGCAGATTTTGTGGCTTCCCAAAAATTTAATGGCTTTGAAGATTACCGTGGCGGCGGACATTTCAGTGGGCGGCTAACTGTGTGCCTGGTTGCCGCTGGGGTAGTGGCAAAAAAAATATTAATACTTGTTGATGATAAGATAACCTGTAAAGCAAATATTAATGAAGTTGGTGGAGAAACTGATATAGAAAAGGGGTTACAAAAAGCCATAGATGCTAAAGATAGTATCGGCGGAGTTGTAGAATGTATTGTTGAGAATCTGCCGGTTGGCTTAGGAGAACCTTTTTTTAATTCTGC
>JBDUCK010000218.1:0-6016 GCA_040003485.1 Ferruginibacter sp.
TGGCATTGGGCTGACTGCCATCATTGGTAATGCTTACACTTTGTGATAAAGCAGTGAGCTGCAAACCAAGATTGATAAGCAGTAAATAAAATATTCTTCTCATAAAAAAGATTGAAAGATTTAATCGTTATTACTAAGTGCATTATTATTTCTTTGCACCGCTCATCATATGGTACATCATATTCTCATTTGATTTTTTATAACCTGCGGGAATTTTAAATAAAGATGCAGGGAATGTTTGCTTCTCTGCCTTTGTTAACTGCATCGTCATTGAATAATTCTTATCACTACTGGTCATCTTTACAAAAAAACCTCCGCAGCCTGCGTCATTCAAAGCTTTCATCATTGCCGGAGTTATATTTTGTTGCACTGTTGCTTTTTTAAATATTGCATAGCCAGGCACATCAACACTGTTCCATATATCTTCTGTGCTTGTAGATTTAAACATTCCTGAACCTGTGGTTGAAACTAATTTTGCATGCACGCAATTGAAACCGTTTACTGTTTCATTACCGATTTTTGTAACCTGGTACTTTTGATGAACCATGTTTATAAGCGATGTGTCTATTACATTAAGCGAGTAGTCTTTGTTTTCATTGTCAATTATAACACTGTAATGTGGCTGTTCCATTTTTGCGATAACGATTAAGGGAGTAGCGTTTTTTGCTCCCATCATTGCAGCCACGTTCATTTCAGAACGTCCTTCGCCGTTATTAGTAAAATACAATTTTGATATACTTTTTACAGTACCATTTTCTTTTGTGTTACTTTCAACGGTGTATTCATAATAAGTCCCGCTTCCACCATTTGCGGTCATATAAGTTTTAATAGCTGCAGCTGAATCCGCAACAGAAACACCGCCACCGCCAGTTAAATTTCCCAATGCCTTCATAGCCAAATCTGCTGACGAAGTATCATTGGGATTATCCTGGGCAGCTTTTGCAAAAGCTCCTAATACGCGATTTGTGGCAGCCGGGTCACCTATTGCTTCTGAAGAATTATTCGACCCGGATTTGTTTGGGCTTAGTGCTTTATCAATGGCAGTATTAGTAGTTTGCGATGCCTTATCATTGGCATGATTTTGCGCCGTAGATTTTACCGTATTCATAATTTTTTTTAAAAACTGTGCATGTACATAATTTGAAAAACATGCAGTGAAAATTACACTTACTGACAAATAAAAAAATAGCTTTTTCATAATAAATTTTATAAGTTAAATGATAGATGAAAGCAGTAAAATGAGTACTGCTAAAAAACAAATGATGGAAATCAACAGGAATAAGAATTTTATGATTTTTGTTTTAGGCATTCCTCTCGTTTGAGGTTTACAATGCAAATATTTAATTTAAAAAAAAATTATAGAAAAGTAACCGATGAACGTACCAAAGAAATCGTTTAATATCTTCGGAGGTGATTATTGTACACTATGAAGAGCAGACCGTCATAATTTGGAGGACCAACCAGGCCGTATAGCTTTTTAAAATCCTGGAATGTTCTGTGTAGAAGAGTATTTTATTATTATCAGCAATCATTTGCTACTACAAATGAAAATGATTTATTACATCCGCAAGTATTGCATGGTTTCCTAATGGATATATTTTTATTTAATTATTCTTTAATCCCTTTATATCCTGACGGTATTTCAAACATGCTTGCTGGAAGATCTCTATGTTCCACTTTAGTAAGCTGCATCACCATTGAAACATCTTTGCTTCCCATTTCCATTTTAACCGTAAAGCCATCGCAGCCCATTTGTTTTAATTGTGCTGTAGCCTCAGGCGAGTACATTGTATTTCCGGTTCTTGATTCAAATTGATTAAATAATTCTTTCACGCTGGCTTGCATTGGCACATCATTACTCTTCCATAAATCAATTGTATCAATAGTCGAATAAAAACTCCCCATTGTTTTTTTAGAAATTATTTTTGCGTGAACACAATTAAAACCTAAAATCTTTTCCTCGCCAGCTTTTGTTACAGTAGATTGTATTTTCTCTTCTGTATTTAAGTCATTCGGACTTATTTGATTTATAGTGTAGGTCTTTTTTTCAGCATCGATAGCAATACTTTCATTAGGTTTATCTGCGTGGCCTATAAGCACCCTATATAATACATTTTTATTAGGAGATGCTGAATTAGACATATTCATTTCTGCACGCATATCGCCTTTTGATGATACGTACATTTTTGTAATTCCATTTATGGCAACATCTTTTCCCGAAGAAGTAGTAGTTGTTTCATAATACATATCATTGCCGGAACCAGCTGTCGTGGATGCTAAAAGTGCGGGACTGTCTTTGCTTTCATTTTTCGTCGTATTTCCTGAACAGGAAAATAAAAAAATAGACGGCAAAATAAAAAGAAAAATTAATCTTAGTTGTTTCATATCTTATTATTTTTAGTTTAAAAAAGGACAATCTTTTATCTTATTTTACTTACTTATCGCCATACATAATGGGCATTTCAAACTTGCCATCGGTTACTGTTATCGTTTTACGGTTTTTACTGTCGGCATCATTGCCAAACTCATATCCATATATTCCTGAAAAAGTACCGGATATTAGGCTGTGATTGTTGGAAGTAATATTTATCTCAACTGAATCCGGTCCGTAAGAAGCACCATCTGCAGCCTGATAAAGGCTTCCACAATTGCCGTTAGTATTTTTGACGCGTTGCCCAATTGTTGTATGTCCTGTAATATACATTTTGAATTGAAATCCAGCTTTAGTATTGTCTGGATGTTTGCCAATATTAACCATTACACCATCAAGTGAGCCATCTCCATTTTGTTTCAGGTTAAAAGGGATGGTACTAGTTTTTTCTGTTACGGAAAATGCTTTACCATCAATCATACAGGAGAGTTTCGCACTACCATCAGAAGCATCACCGGCTGAGGCGTTAGTAGTGGCAGAAACATTATTCGCATCCTCCGCGCTTTGGTTATTATTGCTCTTGCAAGAGAATAATAAAATAAAAAAAATGACTGGAAATAATTTTAGTTGTTTCATGTTTTTTAATTTTTTTAAAAGTGATTCTATTGCTTTCATTTTTATTGAATGTCATATAAGCTTACGTTTCTATCTTCCTTCTGATTTGAAAAAAGATTAATGTTGAAATCAGGCATCCTGGACAATTCCTGCTTAAGATTGCGGCGGTACTGTATTACTATCTTTTGCTTTGTCTGCAATTGCTTTGTTCACATCATTTTTTAGTGAGTGTAACGACTCTTTAAGATTGTTATCAACTGAGCGAAACCTGTAGGCGCCATAAGTCATAATGATGGCTCCTGCAATTGCACCCCATATTCCAAAGCTGAGGCCTACACTTCCAAACACTGAACTCTCTTCGCTGCTTACGCCACCCATCGCCCATTCCCAACGGATAATAAGATAGCCGATGATGCAGATGTTCACAGCGCCGGCGCCTAGTACAGGCAGCCACATTTTTGCAGGGATATTAGTTTTTTGGTCGCCCGCTAATGCAAGAAGGCCTGCGGCAATAAAAAGAATAAATGCAAGTACGCCAATACCGTTCATGCCGTTTACAGATCCCACACCATAGCTAAACCATGGAAGGAAACAAGCGATAAGACCCAATGCAGCGCCGATAATAATGAATTTGCGTTGTTTGTTTAATTGTTGAAAATTCATAATGATTGTTTTAAATTTTTGTTGAAATAATATTTATTGAACGTCATACAAACCATGATTTTATATTTCTGGTAGTTTGCTGTGTTTTTAAAATCCTACTGCAAAGATGTTGTTGAAAATACCGGGGCTTACAAGAAACCGATAAACGTACTTTTAAAATCGTCAGACACATTTACGTGCACAACACAATGGTTTTTTTGAAAAAAAATCACATGAATCTGTAATGTGATTTTATTCATGACGTTTAATTTTTTAAGGAATGTTAGGCTATCTAAAGATAACCTTCCGGCGTATGTGGCAAGTTAGTAGGTTTAGCGCAAATCAATATAAAATACGGTATCAATAAAAAATATTAGACCAGAATTGATAATAACATTTTCACCATGGATATCTTCCAATATTAAGCCCAACTCTTTACTATAATAGTCATTTCGTTTAGTGTTTTCAAAACCGTTGAATTCCAGGAAATCTTTTACTTCGGTTAAGTTAACTGCGCTGTCGGAAATGATGAATGTTTGTCTTAATACGGCTTGTAAATCAGTTTTTTTTCTGATAAATCCTTCCAGCTTGTAAGAGGTTTCTTCAAATAATAGATTATGAATAAGAATACTGTTAAAAAAGTCGAGCCATGTTGAATAATAAATAGCATCATTCAATTTTATCACATATTCCTGGCCAGAAAGAAAATAGATTTCTGCTTCTCCCCCTGCGTAAGACAATTCTTTTTATTGAATGTCATACAAAGCCGTGTTTTTATCTTCCAGGTAATTAGCCGGAAGATTATATGTAGAATCCGGCATATCTTTTTGAATGATACTGCTAAGCTGTACCAATTGAGATGAGCCGGATGATTTGGTAATTGCTTTTACCAGTGCACCGGAACAGCCTGTTTCTATTATTTTTCTCACAACTTCAGGAGAATGATTTTCAAAAATTACCGGTGATAAAATTTTTGCTCCAGGCACATCTTCGCTGTACCATTCATCGTCCTGTTCATGCGCCGTTTGTCCTAATGCTTTTATGGTGTATGTAACTTTTATATGGATGCAGTTGTAGCCAAACATTTTTTCGTTACCTATCTTTTGCACCTGCACAGCCGATTCATTTTTTCCTGCATCGCTTCTTTGTTGCTTGGCATACTTTTTATATTGATCATTTAGGTTGATATTGTAATTCTCGTTTATACTTGCCAGCGAGGTCGCATGTACTTTCATGTTTATGGCAGACGACTCAGCATAGCCTTCTGAATAGACATTCCATTGATTTGCTTTATTAGTGCTGATGTATATATTTTTCCAGAGGCCATCTTTTTTATTATTGGCGATGCTGCCGCCTGTGTATTGCAGCATAATGGTATTTCCGTTTCCGGAAACAGATATATTGTAATTGTCAGGTTGTTCAGGAACATAAACAGCCGTGTAAGTTTTGGAAGGTCCTGCCGTTCCGTTTTCCTGCGCTTGCTGCATCCCTGTGGCAACAGATTTTAATGGGTTATTATCACTCATTTGCCCAAGCTGAAAATTTAATAATGATTTCCCTATTACATCGCCGGGGTTTCCGTTTTTACCTCCCATCATTGCTTTCATCTTCTTCATCATGCTATCCATGTTGCGTCCTCCACCAAGATTTTTTAAAATGCCTGAATCATTTTTTCCAAACATAGCTGACATGCCTTTTGCAAGCATACTGTCTGCGTTTGTGTTTTCTGCAGATGCAGACGTATCAGGAGTTTTTGCTATGGAGTTGGCAGTATCGTCAGTGTGGTTCTGTGATAAGATTGCAGCCGAATTATTTGATGATGTGTCTGCAACTTTGCTTTCGTGGCCTTTATTTGTTGATGTATTACAGGACGCTATCAACAAGATAAATGCTGGCGAAACAACTGGAAATAATTTTAAGAAACGCATTTTTTTAATTTAAAAATTGAGATACTAAGAAGGCAAGAATTATTTATATTCTTTCAACCTTCACCTTGCAAATCCATAATTACTTTTTAACTTTTTTATTTTTTTTATATATTAATATGCTGGCCACCATTATAATTCCAATGCCTGTCAAAAGCCATATCCACCAGCGGGACCCAGGTTTTGGCGCCTGTAACAGAAATTGCTTGCCTGGAAATATTTTCAAACTATCCTCTCCCCCCGGGCTCCAGAAAAGTTGTAGCCCAAGCTGAAACCTCGGTCCCTGGAAATATTTTAGCTTAATGGAATGCAGGCTATCTGATAAATAAATATTGCCTTTTGCCGGATACTCTGCATGCAGGCCATCATTATTGATAAATAAAGAATCGTCTATGAATAACTGTGACCCATCATCACTTACCAGTTTGAATAAATAATTACCCGGTTTAATTGGCTTAAAAAG
>JBDUCK010000219.1:0-6016 GCA_040003485.1 Ferruginibacter sp.
AATGAAACATTTCCATTTGCATCTGTCAATAATGATGGAAAGAAGAAAGCGGTTTCGTTGAAGTTTTTACGGATTTGTACAGGACTATTTTGCACTTGTTTATTTTGCTCATCAGGGGCATTAACAGAATCTGTTATTTTAAATCCAGCTACTTTTCCCGACAATGCAGTTGATAGCTTAGATGATTCTTTTCTTACACCGTATCCTGCAACTACTACTTCATCCATCCTTCCAGCTTTATCCTGCATAGGTGCAGCATTGGCCATTGTAGAAACTCCTCTTAAAACAAACCTTGTACCATAATACCCTTCACTCCACCCATTATTTACCAACTCATCGTAAGATTTTTCAGGGACCTCTGCATATTTTACCTGGATATTATTTATCTCTTCAGAATTCACCGCAGCAAATCCATTGGCAACCCAGGTTACAGCGCCACCTATACCCGGCCAGATAGATTTTAAAGAAGTCCAGCTATGTGGTTTAAACTGGTCAAGCGATGCATCGTACATGCTTATCAATGTTTCTGCTGCTACTTTTTCTGATTTATTTCCGGTTATTTTTATGGTCCATTTTTCTTCACTACCCGGCAAAATTTTATCCCGGAAAGTTTCATAGCTGATATTTAGATCTTTATTGCTCCATGGGATAGAAAAGAATTCAGTACCATCGTACACCCTGTTGTGCTGCACAAATGCATAACTCATACTCATGCCGCCACGGTCATTTTCCGTTACCGTTATTTCATTGCTGTACGGGTTAGTGTTGCTGATTACCGGGTATACAGTATTTGTAGAATTATCAACTTTACCCAATGAATGGATAAGCCATATTTTTTCAAAACCTGTTGAAATAGTGTAATTGATTTTCTCCCCCGGTTCTGCTGAAGCATTTCTTACCTCGACGCTCACAGGTTCATTTATCGCTACCATCTTTTTACTGTCATCTGTCAACTGTATATATTTTTCCGCTCTTACATCTTCTCCATATTTATCTTTGGTAGTAACAATAATTTTATACCAGCCACTATTTAATTTCGAATTTTGAATTTTAAATTTTGAATTTGATGAGGTAGTATCCGTAACATCAATAACTTTTTCTCCTACCGCCCATTTGCTTACCTGGTCTTCATCTGCATAAACATCATAAGGAAAATTTTTAGTGTACTCATCTTTTGTCATTACAAACTGATCGGGCATATCCCAATATCTTGCACGAAAAATGCGGCTAGGCGATTGCAATTTGTACATGGTAAAATTTACCATCGCTTTTTCAAACAGGCCATTGGTATTGGTACTGATGATTTTTATATTTTTAAAACTATCTACCGGCATTTTATCTGCTACTTCAATGCTTAATTGTAATGCCTGGTAAGCCACGGCCACAGTAGTATTTCCACTTCTTGTTTCGCCGTTTATATCAGTAATATCTGCACCCACTTCATAATAAAAAGTGGGTTGATCTTTTTTGTCAACTGTTTCATCTGGTATGGCTTTAAAGGTTATAAAGAAATCGCCGTTTATATCTGTTGTTGTTTCTCCATTAGTAATTTCCATCTGTTCCCGGTTGCCGTACGGCGGAAATATTTTACGGTATCCGCCCCAGCCAAACCAAACGGGATACTGCACTTTTCTTATTACCCGGTAATTCACTTTTGCGCCATCAATATTATTGCCGGCATAGGCTTTTGCATTACCGGTAACTTTTACGCTGTCATTAATTCTGTAAGTGCCTTCCGGTTTTTTTATTTCCACCGAAAATTTCGGACGCTTATATTCTTCTACACTAAAATATGATGTAGCCTTGTTTAAAGAATCCTGTAGGTGAAACTGGCCGTTCAGCCCGTTTTCAGGCAGTTTGAAGCTTCCATTGTAAGAGCCATATTCATTGGTAGTTACTTGCAGTGTGCCGGCTTTTTGTTGGTTAGCATCGTATAAAATAACACTGGTTTTATAACCCGGCATTATGCTGCTTTTTTTATTTACATCATTGGTAGAAACGACAATTCCTTTAAAGAAAATGGTTTGCCCCGGCCGGTAAATGCTTCGGTCGGTAAAAAAGAATGTCCGGTTGCTAAATGTTGAAATAGATTCATCATAAGTATAGCTGTAATTGTAATAATTATCATCTGTGAACAGCTCATCATTTTTATATTTTACCTGCAGGTAATTATCGTAGTTATCATTTTTGTTCTTTCTAAATTTTATATAGCCGTTTTTATCAGCAATATAATTTTCTATTTTTACTTCATCGTAATTACGGTTGGCATAATTATATTTTCTTTTCCAAACCTGCACGGCTGCATTTGCAAGCGGTTGGCCATTATCACGGTTCAGTATATATAGCTCGTCTTTATTATTGTTAATGTAACTGATGTTGCTTACATAAGTTATCTGCCGGGCAAGATAATTATTGGCCAGGGTAAAATTCGGGTTCAGGCTTGTTAGGATGATATAAGTACCGGTTGGCAAATCTTCAATTTTTATCTCGGTAGAATGTTCCTGGTAATCTTGTTGGTCAGGCAAAATAACACTCCAGTTTTTTATCGCTTTTAAGTTTATCATCGCCGGCCAAACTTTATCATAGCCTTCTTTTTCAATTCGCTTTATTTCATCCCGGTTGGTTTTTATAATGCGCAGGTAAAGTATTGAGGCATTTTTATATTCAACCAAAGTTCTAAACGGCTGGCCGGGTACATTTACTTTCTCGGTGGTAAGTTTAAGAGAGGGTTGTTTAACCTGTTGTAGCAGGTTCTGTGCATTTAATGCTCCTGCAGATTCTGGATATTTGCTGATAATTAAGTCACACAATTCCTTCGCCTTTTTTATTTGAAACTGTGTTTCTTTTTGAGTGACTTTGTTGTAGGTTTGTCCCTGGCTGTAATAAAGCTGTGCCCGTAAAAACATGGCCTGGGCAGCTAAAGGATTTACTGCATTTGCCTTTTCAATATCACTTAGGGCAGCTTCGTACAATTTTTCTTTGTTAGTAAAAATACCATGTTCATTTGCAAAAGATAACCGGATAAGATCTGCATCTATTAAGGCATCTTTGTTTGCATCTGGAGTATGAAATTTTAAAATATCCTGCAACAGTAAAATTGCATTGTAATAAAGCGCAGCAGAATCTTTAGTGGTATATTTTGTATTGATAAAAGTATTTACCCGCGAAAATATTTTCTCATCATTTAAAATAAATTTGTATGCCGGCTGGGTAACATTGTTCTCTTCACTCATAAAATACTCAAGAGCCCGGTGTGCTAAAAAGTCGTAAAGGGTAGGGCGTAAATTGCGGGTATTTTTGCCCTTTTCAATAATAGCATCCAGGCCATTAAGGGAAGTGTTTTTTAAAACCGTTTCATTTTTTAAAGAGGTTTTGTAAAGGCTGCTGATAGCAGCGTTCAGCTTCTCAATACTCCAGGTTGTTATATCATTGCTTTTTTCTTCGGTAAGGGCTGTTCGGCCATATAATTTATAACGGTTATTGTTTCGGTAAGCTTCAAAAAGCTGCGCCTGCATACTCTGCAGTATATTTTTTGCCGGGGCCTTTGTTTTTAAAATTAAGGTATCGATATAAAAAATATTATTTTCTTTATTATCTTCCTGCACCATATTGCGGTATTTCATCTGGTACATAGCAGCCTTTATCTGCTGGGCCTCATTGCCTTCTTTTACAGCAGCTTCAAAAATTTTAATTACCTGTTGCAAGGCACTTTGGGTAAGGCCCTTCTTTTCCAGGTCATCTATTTTTTTCCAGTCGGCTTTGTAATCGCTGTTAGGTTGTGCCTGCACGGTAATAATATTAATAGATAATAAAAAAAGGAATGTAAAAAATTTTCTAAAATTCATAAAGGGTTTTTAAAAGAAATAAAATACAAGTTACCAATTGATTTGTGTTTTACATGCTTAACAGGCAAGTGATATGCCATAAGATGAATGCATTGTGCTTTTTACATAAAGCAAGGCATAATTATTTCTTTAACTTTTTATTACCTGTTTTATTTTTTACTTCTTTATCCCATTTGCATCAAATAATAAACAATTTTTATACACTTTAAAAAAAGCAAAATGAAAAAAACCTTTACACTTGTAACCACACTCCTGTTATCCGCTTCCTTATTTGCTTTTGGACCGCAAACAAAATTAATTATCAGCAATAACAGCCGGTACCAATTATCGGTAGTAGTTGATGGAAGAAATTATAACACCGATGGATATGCTAATGGCAATGGCGATATCGTAATAAACGATCCGCAAGCCGGGGTGCACAGTATCCGGATATCCCAGCAAAATGATAACCGTAAAAGACGCGGCATTTTCTCTAAAAATAACCAGGCTGTGCTTTTCAATAGTAATATAAATGTGAAACCACAATACCGGACCCATATCAGCATCAACAGCGCAGGAAATATTGAACTTTCTGAGCAGAGGATGGGAAGGGCAGCTACAAAACGCAATGGCAATTATGATAACGATCGTAATGATCGTGATTATAATAATGACAATGGGAATTATGGTGATCGTGGAAACGGTGGCTATAACCAGCCAATGAATGGCCGCACATTTGATCAGTTAAAATACAGCATCAACAGTGCGTCTTATGATAACAGCAAATTATCTGTTGCAAAACAGGCTATTGCTGCAAACTATTTCAGTGCCGCACAGGTAAAAGAGCTGGTTCAGTTATTCAGTTATGAAAACAGTAAACTTGATATTGCAAAATACAGCTATACTTATACGTTAGATAAACAAAATTATTTTGTAGTAAATGATGCGTTCAATTACGCCAGCAGTAAAGAAGAGTTGGCCCGTTATTTACAACAAAGAAGATAAGTTTTTTGGTGGCTATACTTTAAAGGGTTGAAGCGTGGGCTTCGCCCTTTTTTATTAATGCCCCGCCTTAAAAGGTGGGGCAAGTCATATTTAATTAGTGTGGCTTTAATGAATTGCCCCGGCTTTAAAGCCGGGGCAATTCATTTTATTTTTTCATTACTTCAGCCATTGTTTTACCAATATCTGCAGGGCTTGCAACTACATGAATACCGCAAGCTGCCATAATTTTCATTTTGGCTACAGCAGTATCATCTTCCCCACCTACAATTGCCCCCGCATGCCCCATCCGCCTGCCGGGAGGCGCTGTTTGGCCAGCGATAAATCCTACCACCGGTTTTTTATTGCCAGTGCTTTTTATATATTCCGCAGCTTCTGCTTCCATACCGCCGCCAATTTCACCTATCATTACAATAGCATCGGTTTCATCATCATTCATAAATAATTCTATTGCCTGCTTGGTGGTAGTGCCAATGATAGGATCACCGCCAATACCAATAGCTGTAGAAATACCTAAGCCGGCTTTTGCCACCTGGTCTGCCGCTTCATAGGTAAGCGTTCCACTTTTTGATACAATTCCTATCCTTCCTTTTATAAAAATAAAACCAGGCATGATACCTACTTTACATTCATCGGCCGTAATTACACCCGGGCAGTTAGGGCCAATTAATCTGGTGCTGGTGCCCTGTAAATAATTTTTCACTTTTACCATATCCATCACGGGGATGCCTTCAGTAATACAGATCACTAATGCAATACCGGCTTCCGTAGCTTCCATAATTGCATCGGCTGCAAAAGCCGGCGGTACAAAAATAATGCTCACGTCTGCACCAGTATTTTTTACTGCATCTGCCACCGTATTAAAAACAGGTTTATCTAAATGCGTGCTACCACCTTTTCCCGGCGTAACACCACCAACAACCTGCGTACCGTATTCCAGCATTTGCGTTGCATGAAAAGTTCCTTCTGTACCTGTAAATCCCTGTACAATTATTTTAGAATTTTTATTTACTAAAACTGACATAATCTGGTATATGATTTAAGATGTATGATTTATGATGTGCGATTTTCGACAATCATAAATTTGCCGCAAAGATAAGGGAGAGCCGTTGTTGGTAAAAGAGATAATTTTTTCTTTGGCTGATAATTTTTGTTACCCAGCTGTATACCCTTGATTTAACTTCATTGGC
>JBDUCK010000020.1:0-20143 GCA_040003485.1 Ferruginibacter sp.
TCCACCGGTACGTTTGGCATAATGCCATGGCCCAGGTTTGCAATGTAGCGATGTGTTCCAAATCCATCAATCATTTCCTTTACGGCTTTTCTTATTTCCGGTATAGGAGCTAACAGCTTTGAAGGATCGAAGTTGCCCTGCAAAGTAATTTTGTTATTCGTAAATTCTCTTGCCACCTGCGGAGAAATACACCAATCAATTCCCAGGCCTGCAGCACTGCTTTCACTTAAATCTTTTAAGGCATACCAACTGCCTTTTGGAAATAAAATAACAGGGGCATCATCTTTTAAAGCATCGGCAATCTGTAATAAATAAGGTTGAGAATATATTTTAAAATCGGCGGGACTTAATGATCCGGCCCAGCTATCAAAGACTTGCACCGTATCCACGCCAGCTTTTACCTGCGCTTTTAAATACTGTATGGTGATGTCAGTAATTTTTTGCAACAGGTTATGGGCAACTACCGGTTGGGTGTAAGCGAATTGCTTTGCTTTATCCCAGGTCTTGCTGCCTTTACCTTCTACCATATAACAAAGTATCGTCCATGGTGCGCCTGCAAAACCAATTAAGGGCACCCTGCCGTTCAATTCTTTTTTGGTTAACGCCAAAGCATCCATTACATATTTCAAACTCTCTTCCACTCCTTCCGTTATCAACCCATCTACATCTTTTTGCGTTTGTATTACCACCGGCAGAGAAGGACCTTTACCTTCTTCCATCAAAACTTCTTTCCCCATCGCCTGGGGTATTACTAAAATATCTGAAAAAATAATTGCAGCATCTACGCCAATCTGGTCAATAGGTTGCATTGTAATTGCCATTGCCAATTCAGGTGTTTGCACACGGGTAAAAAAATCATACTTTGCTTTCAACTTCAGATAGTCGGGTAGGTAACGGCCAGCCTGGCGCATCATCCATACCGGCACACGTTCTGTTCTTTCTCCTTTCAAAGCCCTTAATAATAAATCGTTTTGTAACATTTTTGTATTTAAATTCTGAAATAAAAAATTATATACTCAGGTAAAATATTCCACGGCTTTTTCTACTAATGCTTCTTTACCCGGTTCATCTGCTGTTATTATCTTATTGTCAGCATATTTTTTAATTGCCGCTGCAGTGGTGTTCCCTATGGCGAAAAATATTGTTTTAGAAGTCGCTTTGTTTACACTAAAAAAACTATCAACTGCACTGGGGCTAAAAAACAACACACCGTGATATTCCTTATTGATTTTTTGGCTAACCTGGATGGTTTCATACACCACTATCTCATTTAATTCAATGCTATTTTTTTCCAGGATTTCCGGAAGTTCGTCTCTCCTTTTATCGCCACAAAAGAAAATAATTTCTTCTATGCCATCCTCCGCTACGATTGCTTCTGCCAGTTCAGTTGCATCACTTGCAGTACCAGCAATAGCAGCCTCGCCAAAATATTTTATTACCAGTTTTTTTGTGGTATTGCCAATGCAATAAATTTTCCAGTCTGGCTGTGCGTCAAATAAAAATTCTGCTACGGCTTCCACGGCATTCATGCTTGTAAAAATTACAGTTGCTGACAAGAGAAGTGCATTCTCAATCTCCTGTTGTACTTCTACGGTTTCAATTGGCTCTGTTGCAATAAAAGAAATAGTGTCCAGTAAGATATTATTTGTTGCACATAAATCCTTTACATGTTGTTCTACATCCCTTGTACTTAATATGTCTATCTTATTTTGCATTGCGTATGCTTTCTGCTATGTCTTTACCCCCATTATTTAATAATTCCTGTGCCAACAGTGACCCTGCATTTTTTGCATCTGCAACATCAACTGTTCTTTCAACAGCTATTCTTTGGCTGCCATCCAAGGACAAAATATTTCCCTGGAAAAAAATCTCCTCATTATGTATTTGAGCCAGCGCACTGATTGGTGTGCTACAGCCACCTAATAACTCTCTTAAAAAATCTCTTTCAATTTTTGTGCAAATTCCGGTATCAGTATCATTTAATTTTGAACCGGCATTTAAACTATTTTCATCTGCTGAACGACAAACGACCATAATAGCACCTTGTGCAGGTGCAGGAAGCATCCAATTTAATTCAACCGCACTTTGAGGACGAAGATTAATTCTCTCTAAACCTGCGGCCGCAAAGATGGCGCCCTGCCAATTACTTTCTGTCACTTTCCTTAACCGGGTATTTATATTTCCCCGGATATTTTCTATACTGCTGTTTGGATAACGGTTCAACCATTGTGCTTTGCGGCGAACACTGCTGGTAGCAATGCTTATGGGAGAATGGTAAATAGCCAATGTTGAAATATTTGAGTCTTTAAGCGATTCCAGGAAAGCTCCTGAGTAGATATTACTTCCCTTAGTTTCACTGTTTACTATTGCCCGTTCACTATTTACTACAAACAAATCTTTATAATTCCCTCTTTTTAAAACTGCTGCCTGCGATATACCAACCGGCAATTGCGTAGGCACATCTTTCATTGAATGTACAGCAATATCTATTTTATTATTCAACAATGCGATGTCAAGGCTTTTTGTAAATATCCCCTGCACTCCCATTTCGTATAAAGGCGTTTGCAAATCTAGATCCCCTTCACTTTTTATATACACCAGTTCAGAAACATAACCATTTTGCTGCAATAGTTCTTTAACCAATGTTGCCTGCCACACGGCCAGCTCACTTTCCCTGGTTCCTATTTTAATAATTGATTGCATGGATCTTAATTAGAAGCCGTAGTAATAAAATCGTTCATAGCTTCTATATATTGGCACCCGTGCTGATTTTTTTTACGCATTTTTACAGCCATGCCATCGATAACTTTCTGAATTTTTTCTTCCGCAGCTTTATCGCACAAACCCGCTACCAAAGCGGATACAGCAGCATCTTCTATATTAGCATACTGCATTTTTTTCAGGTGCGTTTTTACAGCCTTTAACACCGGCACATTTTTTCTCATCTGGTGCCATTCCATAAATGCCTTAACATGTCCTGCAATTATATTCTTTACTTTTGGAATTTCTGCTGTTCTCTTCTTCAGCGTTTCATCTTTTATTTTCCCCAGCTCATCTACATCTATAAGGGTTATGCCTTTTAATTCTTTTACCTCTGCTGCAACATTGCAAGGCACCGAAAGATCTATAATTATTTTTACAGCATCTTTTTTAAAATGGGCTTTTGTTATAATCGGATTTTCTGAATTGGTTGCCACCATTATAACATCTGCTTCGTTTATACATTGCTGCATATTTTGCAGGCTGTTATACGAAAGAGTGTATTGCAATGCCAGCCGGGAGGCTTTATCAGTTGTACGGTTTATTAAGGTCACTGTTGTGCCGGGTAAATAATCAACAATATTTTTGCAAGTGTTACTGCCGATTTTGCCCGTGCCAAGCAATAATATTTTTTTTCCGGCTATTTCTTTATAAAACTGTTTTACATATTGCACCGCTGCAAAAGAAACAGATACCGTGCCGCCGCTTAAGGCAGTAGTAGTTCTTATTTTTTTTGATGCCTGTAATACTTCATTTACCAGCCGCTCCAGGTAAGGTCCTAAAAAAGAATTTTGTTTAGAGATTTTAATGGCTTGTTTTATCTGTCCTACAATTTCGTAATCGCCGAGTATCTGCGAATCTAGACCGGCAGCTACGTTAAAAAGATGCTCTACTGCTTTTATGCCCGCTTTTGTGTAACAGCTTTCTGTAAAGTGTTGCAGAGTACCTTGGGTTTGTGTGCAGAGCAGTTTGCTTAGCTGTGCTGCATCTTCTGCAAAACCAAAAATTTCTGTACGGTTGCATGTAGATAAAGCGAAAAGCTGGCTGATATCATATTGCGGAGCCAGCAAAAGTATTTGCTGGTACTGCTCATTGTTAATAGAAAATTGTCCACGGGTGCAAGCATCAGTTTTTTTATAGTTAATGCCGGCTACAAAAAAGGAAGAAATATCTGTGGTACGCTCTTTAATCATTCTTAAATAATGGCTTAAAATTTCTACTTGCAAAAGTACTTGCACATGGCTGTCATATCTAATTTCTATGTCATTACATTGTCATTTCTCAGTATGATTGTTATCATTACTAATTTTACGAAAGCCTGATTTTTTGTAGAACTAACAAGGTATAAATGCAGATGAGAAAATGGAAGATGAGCAGCTACACCCGATTGCAATGGAAAGCCCACGGCCCCCGCCGAAGGCGGGCGGGGACTTGTAATGGAAAGCGGGGACCGAGGCTTCGTTTAAACAAATGTCGCTGTTCAAACGTTTTTTATAAAAATGCGTTGCCAGCAATCTATACATTTGCAAAATATTTTTAAAATATGAGTGATAAAAAACGCGGAATTTTATTGATGAACCTGGGCTCGCCGGACAGCACTGCAGTAAAGGATGTAAAAAAATACTTAGATGAATTTTTAATGGATGGTAGGGTGATAGATGTGCCTTATCTTTTAAGGCTTTTGCTGGTAAGAGGAATAATTACGCCAACAAGATCCCCTAAATCTGCAGAGGCATACAAAACAATCTGGACAGAAAAAGGCTCACCGCTGGTTGTGTTTACTAAGGAATTACAACAAGCCTTGCAACAGTACTTTTCCGAACCCGTAGAGATTGCTATGCGTTATGGAAATCCATCTCCGCAGGAAGGCTTTGATAATTTATTGAAACGCCAGCCCGGTCTGCAGGAAGTAATTGCCGTGCCTTTATACCCACATTACGCTATGTCATCTTACGAAACAGCCGTGGAATTTGCAAAAGAAATACATGAAAAAAATAAGTACCCTTTTTCATTAAAATTTGTAGAGCCATATTATAATAACGACGATTATATTAATGCTTTGGCAGAAAGTATGCGGGCATACATAACCCAATACTACGACCATTTGCTGTTCAGCTATCATGGGGTGCCGGGAAGGCATATACGAAAAAGTGATATTACCGGCAGACACTGCCTGGCTTCGGAAGATTGCTGCAGTGTTGCATCACCAGCACATGCACATTGTTACCGCCACCAGGTTTTTACCACTACAAAGTTAGTAACTCAGCAATTGGGTATACCGGAAAATAAATACAGTATTTCATTTCAATCAAGATTAGGAAAAGGATGGCTGCAACCATTTACAGATATACGTTTGGCAGAAATGCCGAAAGAAGGCATAAAAAAATTATTGATCGTATGCCCCGCATTTGTTAGTGATTGCCTGGAGACACTGGAAGAAATTGCGCTGAGAGGAAAAGAAACTTTCATGGAAGCCGGTGGTGAAACTTATAGTATGATTCCGTGCATGAATGTGCAACCGAAATGGGTGGAGGCATTACAAACGCTTGTAAAATCAAGTGCTGAAGAAGTCTCCTTAAGTTAGGCCCAGCAGGTATTGGATTTTATTTTTTTACATTTGCTTATGTACTTTTATATTAAAGCACTTCACATTATTTTTATTGTTACCTGGTTTAGCGGTATGTTTTACCTGCCCAGGCTTTTTGTTTACAACACCGAAGCTGCTGAAAAACCTGAACCGGATAAAAGTATTTTACATAAGCAGTTTGCAAAAATGATCAGGAACCTGTGGCTGGGTATTACCTGGCCATCTGCTATCCTTACTATTATTTTTGGGGGATGGACGGCCCTGCTGTATGGTAGCATTCCGCATTGGTTGTGGATAAAATTGGCATTTGTCTGCGGCCTGTATGCTTATCATTTTACCCTTCAGAAAATTTATGCAGAACAAATGAATGGGGTTTTTAAATATACATCACAACAATTGCGCATATGGAATGAAATAGCCACCATTTTTTTGGTGGCTATTGTAATGATCGTTTCTGTAAAACAAAGTATGAGTGCTATATGGGGATTAACCGGACTCGTGTTATTTATTATTATTTTAATGAGCGCAATTAAAATTTATAAAATAATCAGGCATAAAAAATAAAAATATTCTTTTTAATAAACCAGGTTTTTTCTTTGCAAAGCGTACAATAAAATAAATAATATTGCAATAAAGCCCCCGATATAGAATCCCATTCCTGCCAGGCTGAAAGCACCAATGAATAGAACCATTGACACGAAGGGTAATAATTCCCCAATGACATAAAAAAGAAATCCTTGTTTTTTCAAGTTACGCATTTGCATTACGCCATAAAAACAAAGGCCTATGGCTACTAATCCTAAAATTAAAATAGGTAGCCTGTTTTCGTAAGATTTAGTAACCATTTCTTCAAAATGTGCCGGGTCAGGCATAAATGCTTTTGCAGCTTTGGGCATATCTGCAGAATTCATTTTTTCAAGCATCTGATCTTTTTGATCAAACGATGTTTTAGCATTGTAATATCCGAATCCCGTAAAAAACAATTGTATGGCACAACCGATAAAAGATAAAATCGTCAGGACATTTAATCCGGTCGTTAATTTGGGCTTATCAAATTCTGCCATGTGAATAGAATCCTGGGTAACATTTTCATTTTCCATAAATAATTGGTTTTAGTTGAGTTAAGTTTAGAACAAATTAAGGAAGTAATCAAACATTTCAAAACTTCTTATCAAATAAATAGGCAACATATCTTTACAACGCATGAATACTTTTATTTCTCACATCATTTTAAATGATACTTTTTTTCTCAACGCTAACCGTACCATTTTTTGGGAAAATAAAAAAACGCTTATCCTTTCAGATCTTCATTTAGGCAAAAGCGGCCATTTCAGAAAAAGCGGGATTGGCATACCACAAAATATTTTTAAAGAAGATATGCAACGCCTGCTCGCTACTATCCAGTTTTATAAACCCGCCCAACTTATTATTGTTGGTGATTTATTTCACAGTGATTTTAATAAAGAACATGACCTGTTTCTAAAATGGCGAAAAGATTTAGGCGCATTACCGATACACCTGGTAAAAGGAAACCATGATATTTTAAAAAGTAAGTGGTATGAGGAAGCTGATATGACGGTACATCAAAAAAGTTTTTCATTGGGCAATTTTAGTTTTACCCATGATATAAATGATTGCAGCGAAAAGGAAGAGAATTATTGTTTCAGCGGGCATATTCATCCTGGTATACGAATTAAAGGAATGGGAAGGCAATCGCTGCAATTACCCTGTTTTTATTTTGCAAAAAAATACGCCGTGCTGCCTGCATTCGGAAAATTTACCGGCACTTTCCCTGTGCACCCTATGCCCGGAGATAACGTATTTGCCTTGGTAGAAAATGGAATAATTCAGGTACAATAAATAATTAACCCTTTTGTTTTCTGCGCTGTAATTCTTTTTTTATCAGGCCAAGCTCACGGCCTGTTTGCCCTATTGCAGAACTGTTTTCCTGTGCCCTGCGCATTAAATAAGGTATTACATCTTTTATTGGCCCAAAGGGTAAATATTTACTAACGCTACAACCGGCTTTAGCCAGGTTAAAAGTAATATTATCACTCATACCGTATAGCTGAGAGAAATGTACGTGAGGATGATCATGCGGTAGCTTTCTTTCATCTAATAACCTGGTAGCATATAAATTACTGTACTCATTATGCGACGCCACTATTACAGCAATATTTTCAATATGTGCAATGCAAAATTCTACTGAAGCATTGTAATCATTATCACTTGTTGCTTTATCGGGTTGTATGGGTGAAGGATAGCTCATTTCCAAAGCTCGTTTTCTTTCCTTTTCCATATAGGCCCCTCTAACTAATTTAGCACCCAGGATAAAATTACGTTCCAAAGCTGCGCTGTGGCTATCTTTCAAAAAAGCCAGCCTGTCGTGGCGGTATAACTGGATAGTGTTATACACAACCGCTTTTTTCTTATTAAAAGCATCCATCATTAAAATAGTAAGGGCATCAACGGGGTCCTGTATCCATGTTTCCTCGGCATCTACCAATACACCCACTTTTTTTGTCTCAGCCGCCTCACAAATTTTTAACAGCCGGTTTACTCCCCGTTGCCATTCTTCCTTTTCATCAACAGAAAGCAATTCAATTATTTTATGATACCGCGTCATTAACGTACCCTCACTGTTATGCATATCCGCATCTATTTTTTCCAACAGACCAAAACGAACAATACCAGTAATTTTTATGCTCATAAACGGTATGTTAGATTGCGTGGCCGCATAATCAATAACATTTATAAACTCATCCGTTGCATGATCGTAACCATGCTCGCCATCATCGCCACCCTCTACACCATAATCTAAAATTACCTGCACATTATATCTTCCTAATTTTTCTGCAACAGCAGCGGTTTCCTCCAAGGTTTCGCCGCCTACAAATTGTCTAAAAATTGTTTGTCTTATGAGCGGTTTTGTAAATGGAAGCTGCAATTTTATCGCCAATGGCATAAGCTTTAAACCCATGTTTACTAACAAAGGATTACCCATTGAAGAAAAGAGAAAGTTTGCTCTTTTTAATTCTCCATTTGTTTTATAAGCAAATGCATATTCTGTATTATCAAATGAAATGCCGGGAGATTTTGTGATTTGCAATGCTTCATTCATCTAAAAAAAATTATGGCTAAAATGTATACGGTTTGCAAAAATAGCAATTAACCGCTAAGCATCCATTTCCAATTTGAAATATACATTTCAATAATGGTTTTTTTGAAACCAGCATTTGTCGCCTGTGAAGCATTCTTGCGTCGCACTCTTTTACATTAGTTAATTGCTGAACAAAATAAAGCAGGTTTGCACGCACCCAACCTTACTTTATATAGCCTGGTGGTTGAAGGGTTGCAACACCATTTCACTCAATACTGCATTAGCAGGCTGCTGGCATAAAAACCATATAGCTCTTGCCGCTTCTTCTGCCTGTATCATCTTATCCTTTTGCACTCTTAGATCTATATTGTCCCAAAAGGGGGTATTGGCTCCGCCCAAAAATAAATTTGTGATCCGGATTTCAGTGCGCTTTACTTCTTCTCTTATGCTTTGCATCATGCCTACAAGCCCGTATTTGCTGGCGCTGTAAGCTGCTGCTCCTGCCATTGGCATTTTGCCCAAGACTCCCGGGATATTTATGATGAGCCCCTTTTTTTGCTCTTTCATATTACCAATAAAATATTTCACCAATAAAAAAGGACCTAGCAAATTATTGTAAATAGTAGAAATAAAATCATTTTCATCCAGGCTTTCTATGGGTTTAATAATTCCTATTCCGGCAGCATTAATTAATATATCAATGGTATCATACTGTTTAAAATATTTTTCTTTTAAGGCTGCTACTTCCGATGCAGCACTAATATCAGCTACACAGGTTTTTCCTTCGGGAATTTTACATTCCTGCGCAACCTGCTGAAGTTTTTGAATGTTTCTTCCTGTCAAAAATAAATTAGCCCCGCTACTGGTTAATAATTTTGCACAAGCAGAACCTATACCCCCTGTGGCTCCTATTAATAAAATATTTTTTCCTCTCAAATTTTCCATCATTATATTTTTTCTTTAACAAACAAAGAACTGCCGAAATTGTTTTGGTTCATGATTGAGATTGGTGGTAGCGATGCCATAAACAAAAATTATTTTTGCCAACTGCATAATTTTTAAAAGCTCTCCAGTTTTAAGATGTGGAGATAGAGAACAAATGGAAGAACTACAAAATATGCAGGGTTAAAAATTAATAAGCTTAGTAGATTAAATTTAGCCTGCAAAAAATAATATTGTTCACCAGAATTTCGAAAAGATAATATGGCGTTATCTTTGCAAAAAAATTAAATGGATAAGAAAGCAGGAGCATCTTTGGTTGTGATGACAGAATTAGTATTGCCAAACGACACAAATAATTTTGGCAACCTTATGGGTGGGCGACTGATGTATTGGATGGATATAGCCGCAGCGCTTGCTGCTATGAAACATTGCGCCGCACCCGTTGTTACAGCATCTGTAGATAATATTTCTTTTGAAACACCTATAAAAATTGGCAATGTGGTACATATAGAAGCTAAAGTTACCCGGGCTTTTAACAGTAGTATGGAGGTGCATATGAATGTATGGGGAGAAGATGCGATACAGCAGTACCGGTATAAAAGCAATGAAGCTTATTATACATTTGTATCACTGGATCCTAACGGCAAACCCAGGCCGGTAAATAAATTGATACCTGAAACGGAAGAGGAAATAAAACTGTTTGAAGGCGCATTAAGAAGAAGGCAATTAAGACTTGTACTTGGCGGCAAAATGAAACCTGAAGATGCCGAAGAATTGAAAGCCTTGTTTGGGAAGTAAGGTTTAAAGGTTGAAGTGAATATTTAATATTGAACAATTCACTTATCAATTGTGGTCATCAAGTGATGTTTACTTTTAAGCATAAATTTTTTGCTCTGCTCAATAGCATCCATAATTTTTTCTAAAATATTTTCTATGCTGTCGTTATAATCTATTTGCATAGGTTCTTTAAAGGTTACAGAAAGTGGAGAACCCTTCTTTTTAAACTTCAATCCTTTTTTATTAAAAGCACGCCAGTAACCAGTAATAATTACGGGTATTACAATCGGCTTGTTCTGTTTTATTATAAATGCTGTTCCTTTTCTACCGGGGGCGAAAGGCTTGGTGGTGCCCTGCGGAAAAGTGATAACCCAGTTATTATCCAGCGCTTTATTTATTTTCCTGGTATCAGATGCATCCAGGCCACGCCTCACTTCACCACCATCTGCACGCCAGGTTCTTTTCACAGTTACCGCACCCGCCAGACTAAATAATTTGGTTAGCCAATTAGTTTTCATTGTTTCTTCAGCGGCTACATATTTTATCCTTGTAAATGGCCACAATAAATAATAAGGAATTCCCAGGCGGTTTTTCTTTCTCCAGCTGGCAGCACAAAAAATATGTATGAATGTAATTACATCTGCAAAATAGGTTTGATGATTACTTACAAAGAGCACATTCTTCTTAGGCAAATTTTCCAGGTGTTCCATCCCGTGGATCTGTAATTTATTTACCATATTAATTCCAGGATAAGAAAACACGCCCACGATAGAATATATCAACCCTTTAACAAATCGGGATTCTTTAAAATCGGCAAGCAGATTATTCATTTACTGGCTAAATTTTGAGAGTGTGCAAGATATAAATAAAACAGGAGCCGTATATTAGATTATATGCAAAAAAAAATAAATAAAATACTTTATATGTTAGTTTTAATTTGATACATCAAATCGCAAAATAGGTTTTGTTGTATTATAAAAACAGGTATATTTGTTAGAGAGTTAACAATACTTTATACTAATTGTGCATTTATCTTCTTATCAGCTAATTTCAAATTTTAAAAAAAAACAATGAAAAAACTACTACTTGCATCTACCATCATCTTTGGACTAATTGTATCTGCATCAGCTCAAAACGCAGGTAAAAGCAAAGCGCCATTATTAAAAAATTCTGTCGTATCAAATCATGATAAAGCTATAGCAGCCAAAAAAGCCAGGCAGAATAATAAGTCAAAACAAATTGTGGTAGCTACAGACCAAATAGTTACACCTACTCTCTCCAAAATACCAAATAAAAATAAATAGTAACTCCTGCTTTTTTGTAAAACAGAGATATGAATACTCTGCGTAAATATTTTTTTATCCACAAAATTAAATGCTATGCAATCTAAAATTACTCTTAAAAACATATGGAGGCAATTCCAGAGAAGCCTTACAATGTTATCACTTTTTGCCTTTTGCCTGGGTACAGTAAATGCCCAAACTACCCTCACTACTAACTTTACCCTTAACAACGGTAATGGGTTTGTTACTTTTAATTTTACAAATAATAATGCAAATGCTGTTATTATTACAAATATTGGCAGTGTCGTTAACCTTGTTTCTGGTGATGCTGATGTTTCAACTTATTACAAATCAAGTGCAATTAATGGTGCCCCGGGCCCTATAACCACAGCAAATGGATGGAATCAATTTGCAAGTGCAAACGTTGCATCAAATGGTTTAGGTACAGTCCAGCCTTTTGTTTCTTCCAATTTAGTTGTACCGGCAGGTGCAACCTATGGCATTTGCGTTAATTCTTTTGGTGAAGGAACAACTACAGGTGCTATTGGTTATAGCACTATTGCTGCAGGAACTTATACTTTCCCTGGTGGAGGTTGTGTTTTAACAACAGGTACTAATATAGGTTATGCTGGCGCCGGCGTTCCAAACGCTCCGGCCAATACCCCTAGAGGATTTATTGGGAGTATCACATTTGTTAATGCATTTCCTTGTGCCGGTGCTCCTGCACCCGGAAATACCGTATCCTCAGTTTCCAGTGCTTGTGCAGGTATAAATTTAAATTTATCATTGCAAAATAACCCCGCAGTTACAGGCCTTACTTACCAATGGCAAAGTTCTGCGGCTGTAGCTGGCCCTTATGTAAATATTGCAGGCGCTACAAATGCTACTTTATCAACATCAATTACAGCTAACACCTATTTTCAGAATGTGGTGACCTGTGCAGGTGGATCTTCTACAACATCAACTCCCAAGCTGGTTACGTTGAATCCACAAAGTGCCTGTTATTGCGTGGCCGGGTCTCCTGATGTTACTTTTGAAAAGATTACAAATGTTAAATACAATACGTTAAATAATGCAACTACTTCTACAGCGGGTTATATTAATTATACTGCCTTAACTCCTACTATTGTAGAAAGAAATTCTTCTTATCCAATGACAATTGATTTAACTGATGGCTTTGGCGGTACAACTGGTTTTTCTACTGATCAGGTAGCGGTGTATATAGATTTTAACCAGGATGGTGATTTTGCAGATGCTGGAGAAACTGTTTTCACGACAGTTCCCGGTGGTGGACCCTTCACTTTTAATCTTCCAATACCTTCTACTGCTACATTGGGTAATACCCGGATGAGAATTCGTTTGTTCGACAGCGGATTTGATCCAAGTCCAACAGCTTGTGGCAATACCACCTACGGGCAGGTCCAGGATTATACCATTACCATAGCTCCTTGCGTAGTTATTACTCCGGTACAACCTGTAAGTACCAGTATTTCCTGCGGCGGTACTGCTACATTTACTTTAGGCGGTGCTGGTACGGCGATAACTTATCAATGGCAGGTAAGAACAAGTGCCACTGCAGCCTGGACTACCTTAGCAGACGGCGGGGTATATTCCGGAGTTACCACTAATAAACTGACCATTGCCAATGCACCGGAAACAATGAATAGCTATCAATACCGTGTTTTATTTGGAGGAGGTTGTACAGCATTAGATTTTAGTTCTATAGTTACATTAACTGTAACAGCGTATTTAGCTCCTGTTTCTCCTGCATCAGCAGTAATATGTACAGGATCGTCTGTAAGACTTTTTGCATCTCCTCCACCATCTGTTACTACAGTTAATTCGGGTACTTTAAATATAACTATACCTGATGGAAATTTTGCCGGTATTAATAATACTATAGCCGTTTCTGGTATTCCAGCAGGAGCTACAATTTCAGATATCAGCGTTAAATTAAATGTATCTCATAATTACGTTGCCGATTTAGAACTTGTTATCGAAGCTCCAAACGGGCAAATTTTAAACTTGTCTAATTTACTTGGAGGTGCAAACGGCCCAGGTGTTAACTTCACAAATACTGTATTTAGTTCCAATGGAGTTAACCCACTAAGTTCAGGTACTTCTCCGGGATATACAGGTATATTTAAACCAGATGCTGCAGGAGCAGTTGGCGCTTTTGGAGTTCCAGGCGGACCAACCGGCTTTCTTCCTACTGTTAGTTCCTTTGCAGGCTTAAGTTCGGCACCTAATGGTAATTGGACAATAGCTATGTATGATGCTGGCCCTCCGGATCAAGGAACACTAAACAATTGGTCTATAAGTATCACATGGGGAGTTACACCGGCAACGGCAACTTTTTCCCCGGTTACTAATTTATTTTTAGATGCAGCCCTTACTATGCCTTATGCAGGAACAGCAGTAAACTCAGTTTATACCAATACTACTTCAAGTACAATTTACACTGCTGTTGTTAGTAATGGAACCTGCTCGGCAACCGTAGCGATTCCGGTAACAGTAACTGAACCTATTACTGATACGAGAATAACAGTAGCTAATGCAGCAACCTGTGATGGCAATGATGCTTCTTTTACTGCTACTTCGGCCACAGGTAGCGGCGTAACCCATCAATGGAAAGTAAGTGAAGATAATGGTGTCACTTTTACCGACGTAACCAATTCTGATGTTTACAGCGGCGCTACTACCGGCACACTTACTATTACAGGTGCTACCTTATCAATGAACAATTTTAAATATAAAGATTCACTTTCTGTTGTTTCCTGTGGTTCAACCAAAGTTAGTGATATAGCTGTGCTGACAGTTAATCCAAATCCAACTATTGTGCTAAGTGTTGCACCTTACACCAAACTAACCCCAGGCCTTACTACAACTATTACTGCAACTGTAACGCCTAATGCAGCAGCAACATATACCTGGTTTAGAGATGGGGTTGTAGTACCTGGCGCAACCGGGAATAAGATTGTAGTGAATATAGATCAGCTAGGTTCCTATACTGTAGAAGTAAATGACGTTAATGGTTGTAACAGCACTTCAGCTTCTTCAATAGTTATTTCATCTACGCCAAACTCTATCCTGTATATCTATCCTAGTCCTACTACAGGACCATTCCAGGTAAGATATTTTAGTACGGATCCTCTTGCAAACGTGCCTGGCATCATCAATGTATTTGATTCAAAAGGTGCTCGTGTTTTAAGCAAGACCTATACTCTTATTGGCAACGGTTTTACCAGGTTGGATGTAGATCTTACTGGTTACTCCAGAGGAATCTACAGAGTAGAATTAATGGATAATAAAGGCGACCGTATTAAAACGGGAACTGTAATTGTTTTATAATTAAATAGTTATTTTTCAAAGCCACCCTGCTTAAAACAGGGTGGCTTTTTTGTTTATTCCGCTTTTGCAATTATAGTAAACTTCATAAAAAAAACGTACTTTTGCCACCCCGTTAAAAAAAACCACGGGGTTATTTTATGTCTTTTACTATTAACAAACAACTAAACGCAGAAGATCAGGAGCCAATAGCTGCCGAGTCAGCCGAAGCTACTGCGACAACAAATCAACCTGAGGAGGCTATTGCAGAAGCTACAGCGCCCCCTGTAGTAAAAATTATTGAAACTGCCCATGATGATTTTGATTGGAGCAGGGATAAACGCAACGTTTCTTCTTATACAAAAGAAGAAAAAGAAAAATATGATAGCGTTTATGACAACACTTTTAAACAGATAAATGATGGAGAAATGATACAGGCAACTGTAGAATCTCTTACAAAAACAGATGTGGTTGTAAATATCGGTTTTAAAAGCGATGGCCTTATTTCTTTGAATGAATTCAGAGATATTCCCGGTGGTGTAAAAGTGGGTGATGTGATTGAAGTAATGGTGGTGGAAAAAGAAGACAGGGAAGGTAATTTAAACCTGAGCCGTAAATCTGCCCGTATAACAAGAGCATGGGAAAGAATTGTAGAAGTAAATAAAACCGGTGAAATTGTTACGGGTTTAGTTACCAGCAAAACCAAAGGTGGTTTGATAGTAGATGTATTTGGTATGGAAACTTTCTTACCAGGTTCTCAGATAGATGTGAAACCTGTTACAGATTACGATCAGTTTGTTGGTAAAACGATGGAGTTTAAAGTAGTGAAAATTAACGAAGCAATTAAGAATGCTGTTGTTTCTCATAAAGCACTTATCGAAAGTGATATCGAAGCTCAAAGAGCAGAAATTATCGGCAAACTTGAAAAAGGGCAGGTATTAGAAGGAACAATTAAAAACATTACTGACTTTGGCGCATTCCTTGATCTTGGTGGTTTAGATGGTTTATTATACATTACTGATATTTCATGGGGACGGATAAACCACCCATCAGAAGTATTAAAAATGGATCAGAAACTAAATGTTGTTGTACTTGATTTTGATGATGACAAAAAGCGTATCAGTTTAGGTTTAAAACAATTAACTCCTCACCCTTGGGACACTTTAGCAGAAAACCTTAAAGAAGGTGAAGTGGTAAAAGGTAAAGTAGTGAACATAGAAGATTACGGTGCTTTCCTTGAAATCATGCCGGGTGTAGAAGGACTTGTTCACGTAAGTGAAATTACCTGGGCTAATACACCTATCAATGCAAAAGAATTTTTCAAATTAGGTGACGAGTACGAAGCAAAAGTAGTAACGCTGGATAAGGATACACGCAAGATGAGTCTTTCTATCAAGCAATTGACAGAAGATCCATGGAGCACTATTGAAACCCAATTCCCCGAAGGTAGTAAGCATATGGGTACAGTTAAAAACATTACTCCTTACGGCGTATTTGTTGAGCTTGCAACTGGTATCGGCGGAATGATTCACATCAGCGATCTGAGCTGGTTAAAGCGTTTCAACAATCCTAACGAGTACACAAAAGTTGGAAATGAAATAGAAGTACTGATCCTTAGCATTGATAAGGAAGGACGCAAACTTCAGCTTGGACACAAACAAATTGAAGAAGATCCATGGAACAGCCTGGAATCAACCTTTGCAATAGGTTCTGTACATGAAGGTACCGTTATAAAAAAAGATGATAAAGGTGCTTTGGTTCAATTGCCCTATGGTCTGGAAGGTTTTACTCCTGCCCGTCACTTAGCTAAAGAAGATGGTAAAACAATAGGCGCTGATGAGATTGCCAACTTTATGGTAATTGAATTTGACCGCAGCGATAAGCGTATTGTTCTTAGCCATACAAGATTGTGGGAGCAGGAAAAGGAAGAAGAAAGACAAGTGGAAATGAAAGAGAAAAGAGCTGATGCAGAATCTACAAAAAAAGCTGTAAAAAATATTCAGAGCAAAGTAGAGAAAACCACTTTAGGTGATCTTGGAGCTTTAGCGGATATTAAAGCAAAATTGGATAATGCAGCCGGCGCAGATGCAGCCCCAACTGAAGAAGCAAAAGGAGAATAATTAAATCTCTTTAAATACAAAACCTCCCGAAGAATTATCGGGAGGTTTTTTTATTAAGCCAATTCTATTACAGTTATTTCGGCCAGCACTCCCACCCTGCCCGGATAGCCAATGAAGCCAAAACCCCGGTTCACATAAAGCTTCTGCCTTTCCGCTTCATACAATCCAGCCCATTCTTTATACATATATTGAACAGGGCTCCATTTAAAGCCGGAAATTTCCACACCAAACTGCATGCCGTGTGTATGCCCGCTAAGGGTCAGGTCTATACTACTATATTTTGGTTTCACTTCTGCATCCCAGTGACTGGGATCATGACTCATTAATATTTTAAAAGGATATTTTTCTGCACCGGGGTAAGCCAGATCCATCCGACCATGCTTAGGAAACCTTGCTTTCGAACTCCAGTTCTCAATACCAATCAACGCAATCTTCTCATTATTTTTTTCAATTGCAACATGTTCGTTCATAAGCAACCGCCAGCCAATATCAGCATGAACTTTTTTCAGATTTTCCAGGTTTTGCTCTTTGGAGATACCATCGGCAGGCCATGTTACATAATCTCCATAGTCATGATTTCCCAAGGTAGAATACACACCCATCGGTGCTTTGATCTTGCTGAATACTTCCTTATAATTATCCATTTCAGTAGCCTTATCATTTACCAGGTCCCCGGTAAATAATATTAAATCCGCATTTTCTTTCAGTATAATATCTACCCCATGCTCTACCGCTTTTTTATTTAAAAAACTGCCACTGTGTATATCACTTATGTGTACAATTTTTAATCCTTTAAATGCAGCAGGTAGATTATCATAAGAAAGCTTTATTCTTTTTACCTGGTAATTATATTTATTAGAAAAGCCATAAATTAAAGTTCCAAAAAGTGTAGTACCGGTAGCAATACCCAACCAGCTTAGAAATGCAGAACGGCTGATACCTTCATCACTTAAGCCAGCACCCTCTGTGTTATTGAAAAACAATTTGCCTGCCAGCCACTGAATACCCCGCCGTAAATCATCTGCCAAAAAGAAAATAATGGCTGTTAATTTTGCCAGGAATAACCCGATTATGGTTGCAAATAAATAAGTCCTGATTTTTTTTCCTAAAACATTTTGCTCTGTATAAACAAATAATAAAAACCCAATTACAGAAAGTACCGAAATAGCCCAGAAAACACTGTACACAATTGCTTTTACTTTGGGGGAAGAAGATTGAGTAACTGTTTTAATTGCCTGGAAAAAATAAGTGTCAAGCAACAGCATGAAAGCTATAAAAATTACAACGCCTGCAGGGGTTCGCATAAAAATATCTGTTTAAATATAAAATTAGAAGTTTAGAAATTCATCAAGCTGGGAATTGATGGCCGTTACTGTAGCTGCATCAGTAAATTGTCCCTGGTCATTCATTAACTTATCTACCAAACTTATGGGAAGCCTGTTGTAATGAACCATCATTTTCATGTGCAGTAAAGAACCTCCCAGGTGCTCCATGCCACGGAGGTTGCCTGCCCTGCCTGTAGAAACCCCGGTAAGCAATATCTTTTTATACCACCAAACTTTGGCAACATCGGTATTATCTATCATAAGTTTTAAAATACCGGGATAAGAGCCGTTATATTCAGGCATAACGATAATGAATTTTTGTGCAGGCTTTAATACTTCATTTTCAGTTTTAATAAAAGCCTCATTCCTTTCTACCATTGGCGTTTCGTCTAATGCAAGAAAGTGGGTCGCTATATTTCTTTCTTCTAATAAACGCTGATATTCCAGCGCTACTTTTTTAGTATTATTATCCTGCCGGTTACTTCCTGATATAATTGTGATCATAATATTTTTATTAAGCAAAGACAATTCTGTTTACGAATTGAGTCATACAATTTAGAAAAGAAAAAGATGGTGATGCTGCACAATGATTTTTTTTCACCTACCGGAATAGATACAAATTAACTTACACTTTGTTCCCATTTCTATACCGAATAATTAAATTTGCCAAGTTGACGTTTTTTACAACCTATTTAGGCTGATAAGTATAAAATTATACCGAAGTTTGCCAAAACTGTTTTCTATATAAAGAAAAACAGGGTTTTTAATTATTTAAACAGAGCGGTAAGCATGGCAAAAATAATCGGTATTGCAAATCAAAAAGGAGGTGTGGGAAAAACAACTACGGCTATCAACCTGGCCGCAAGCTTTGCAATACTAGAATACAAGACCTTGTTGGTAGATGCAGATCCACAGGCAAACAGCACTACAGGGGTGGGATTCGACTTACACAATGTTACACACAGCTTATACGATTGTATGGTGAATGAAGCCGAAGCCAGAGAAGTAATACTTAAAACAGAAATGGCCTACCTGGATTTAATTCCATCGCATATTGATTTAGTTGGTGCAGAGATAGAAATGATAAACCATCCAAACAGGGAAAGCATCTTAAAAAAAATATTGGAACCAATAAGGAATGAATACGATTTTATTGTGATAGACTGCTCACCATCTCTTGGATTGATAACTGTAAATGCCTTAACTGCTGCAGATAGTGTAGTGGTACCTGTGCAAACAGAATTTTTTGCTTTGGAAGGATTGGGCAAATTATTAAACACCGTAAAGATTGTTCAGAACCGGTTAAATACAGATTTACAAATTGAAGGAATATTAATGACAATGTATGACGGAAGGTTGCGTTTGTGTAACCAGGTAGTAAGCGAAGTTCGCCGTCATTTTGAAGACATGGTCTTTAGCAGTATCATCCACCGGAATACGAAATTAAGTGAAGCACCCAGTTTTGGAAAGCCGGTAATACTCTACGATTCGGACAGTAAAGGCGCAGTAAATTATTTAAACCTGGCGAAAGAAATTTTACAAAAGAATAACCTTACTAAAATTAAGCAGGAAGAAAGGACAATGCAATAATTAGAAAATTTTCAAATTTTCAAATTTATTAGGGCAGAAATTTTAGAATTTTCAAATTAATTTATGACACAGCCTAACAAAAAAGATGCACTTGGCAAAGGTATCAGAAGTCTCCTGCAGAATATTGATGCCGATCTAAAAAACACTGCCGGCAATTTAAAATCTGAAATTGCAGAACGATCAACCTTTAGCCATCGGGTGGCTTTGGATCATATAGAAATAAATCCTAACCAACCACGTAAAGATTTTGATGAAACTTCACTGAATGAGCTGGCTACGTCTATAAAAATGCACAATATTATTCAGCCACTAACGGTTTCGGCTATAGGCAA
>JBDUCK010000220.1:0-5959 GCA_040003485.1 Ferruginibacter sp.
TTTAATTCTCCATTTCCTGTGCCCATTTGTCCCTGTCATCAGGGCTTAATTTCCAGGGAGCAAAATTATTTTCAATATTACTGAACATACCGTTCCACTCCTGTGGGGCATTACTGTCCTCCATAATAAGACTGCGGCGGAGTTCTAAAATAATATCCAGCGGGCTAATGCTTACCGGGCATTCCTGCACACAAGCGTTGCAGGTAGTGCAGGCACGTAGTTCCTCTACAGTAATGTAATTGTTCAATAAAGTTTTGCCATCGTCTTTAAATTCCTTATTTGATTTTATATTTTTACCCACTTCAGTTGCCCGGTCACGGGTATCCATCATTATTTTCCGGGGACTTAATAATTTGCCCGTTTGCGTTGCCGGGCAGGCAGCAGAGCAGCGTCCACATTCTGTGCAACTATAAGCATCTAATAAATTTTTCCAGCTCAGGTCCATTATATCTTTTGCGCCAAATTTCATCGGTTGGCTTTCACCGGCAGGGGCCAGTTCAGGCTGCATCATATATTTTACTTCATTCTGCACATTCTCCATATTATCCATTTTGCCATTGGGCAATAACCTGCCATAATAAGCATTGGGAAAAGCCAGCATAATATGAAGGTGTTTACTATATGGCAGATAATTTAAAAAAGCAAAAATGCCGGTGATATGAAGCCACCAGCAGGTGCGTTCCAGCACCATCAAATTCTGTATAGAAAGGTTGCTGAATAGTGGCGCCATCAATCCCGAAATAACAAAATTGCCTGTTTGCCGGTAATGCTCACTACCCTGTAACTGCAAGGCCCTGTCTGCAGCATTCATGGTAAGAAACAGCGTCATTAAAATAATTTCCGTTACCAGTATATAATTTGCATCACTGCGTGGCCAGCCATCCAGGTCGTGACTTATAAAACGTTTTAGTTTTAAAATATTCCGCCTTATAAGAAATACTACGCAAACAATTAATACCCCAATGGCAAGCAGCTCAAAAAAATCGATGGTAAAGGTGTAAAAACTGCCCAGTGCGCCAAGGAAAAGCCGATGCGTTCCAAACAAACCATCTAAGCCTATTTCCAGCACTTCTATATTAATAATAATAAAGCCGGCATAAATAATAAAATGCATCACTGCTACCAGCGGGTTACGAAACATTTTCTTCTGGCCCAAAGCCAGCAGCAGCAGGTTCTTCCAGCGCAGGCCGGGGTTATCACTTAAATTTTCTTCTTTCCCCAACAGGATATTTCGCCTTAACTGTATAGCGTTTTTTGTAAACAGGCCAATAGCAAACCCGGCCAGCAATACAAAAATAACCTGCGGTAAATAATGCATACTTTTAATTTATAAGGGCTAAGATAGATTAATTACTATTTACATTTTATATTGGATATTTTTGATTACTAAATAATGAGGTATTTATGATTTTAGATAAACAAACTGCCGATAAAAAGCTTCGCCGCATGGCCATGGAGGTAGCAGAACGGAACTATGGAAATACCGAAATAATATTGATAGGCATTAAAGAGAATGGCATATTTATAGCCCGGAAAATAGAGCAGTATCTTAAAGAAGTATTTGCCGGAAGCATACAGGTACTGTCGCTGGAAATAGATAAAAAAACCCCGGGGGAAATTAAACTTAGTGCTGAAACAAGTTTTAAAGAAAAAACCATTTTAGTTATAGATGATGTAGCCAATAGTGGCCGCACTATGTTGTATGCACTAAAGCCGTTATTATCTCAATATCCAAAAAATATTCAGACACTTGCCCTAGTAGAGCGTACACACAAACAATTCCCAATAGCCCTGAACTATACCGGCCTTTCTGTATCTACCACTTTACAGGAAAATATCATTGTAGAAGTTAAAGACGGAGAGATCTTAGGTGCTTTCTTAGATAAAGATCAGTGAAAATGAAGAAGGCCAAATACTTATTAACATCCTGAAAAATTAATATAGTTTCTGTTGCGGAAATAAAAATGTTTTATAATTTACGGTCAGAAAAGATTACAAAAACTCCTCCCCATTAAAACCAGCCACCCATAATTTTTTTAAAAACACCGGGTTGCCCAAGGGTAAATAATCAGGCATGATTTTTACAATATATTATTAAAAGCAGGATGAGCCAGGCCTTTGTAAAAGAAGCTGAAGAAGAATGGCCAGATAATGTAATGCTTACTGTGAATGGATTGCAGGTTTATTTAACGAGGGAAAATAATGGTATAGTGGTTTACGGGATAAGTAAAGAAATGAACAAAAAACCGGGGAAAGAGTTACATAGTATGTGTAATGGGCTCGCATATTAAAAAGATTTAAATGGACGTTGGGAAATTGTTAATTAAAATTAAAGCACATTTATTTTTAAGGTAATAAACTTCAATAAATTTAAAATATTAAAACTTCTAGAATATGAAACAAGCCGTTAATTATGTCCAGGGAATTTTACCAGCTACTACTGAAGTATTTTTTGATAATGTAACAAAGGAAAAAATTCGTAAACACCTTTCCGATTTTAACGACGTTATTACAGAGGAAGATATTAAAAACATTAAAACGGATATGACCTGTATCCCTTTAGTTTCTTTGCCCGAATAATAATTACGCTGTAGCAAGTTTCTATATCCCTTAATTTTGTCTCCCGGATATTTTCTGCTTTTTAAAAACCGCTTCTATGGCCTGGCAGTGGGCCAGCCTTATAGTAACTGCGAAAATACTCATCAGCAGAATGGTTCCCTCAAAAAGAGAATATTAAAACAAAAACGAAGAAACAATCCGGCATTTGTAAGACTTATACCTACTCTCTAACAGTCAATTTAAAATAAGCCCAGTTTTTAACAAATCGTTATTTCATATTTAATAGCTATAACTATAGTTGTAAAATTAAAAATGCCTGGAAAATTATGGTATCTATATACGCACACCATTGTAAAAAGGGTTTGGACTTTAACACTCAAAAATCAGGCATATCATTTGCATTTAGGACTATAAAACAACTAAAACCTAAAAAAATGAAAAAATTACTTTTAATGTTGCTGGTAAGTATCAGCATAGCCTTTGCCGCAAAAGCGCAGGAAGTAGAAACAAAGGTGAAGAAAACCACCACCCCGGTGCAAAAAGTACATAATACTTTTCACAGGCATAAGCATTATAAAGGTTATAAAGTTAAGCACACTGCAAATGGCCACACTACAAAACGGAAAGTAAACCTGCGAACTGGAAAAACTGAAACAAAAAAAGACTAAGACTTATTAAATTTACTAACGAGCCCTGCATTATTTGCGGGGCTTTTTTTTGATAAAATTTACAGTAAAATTATCGGCTCATAAAAAAAAGTGTCTGTTAATCTTCCATCGAAAAAATTTCATTTGCCTTTATTTTTTCAATACCCGGTTGGGTTATGCATATTACGAGTGTATCTTCCTGGCTTGTTATTATTAAACCTTCTTCTTCTAATAATTTAAGATGCTGATGAATAATATTCCAGTCCTGGTACTGGCGTAAAATAATTTCCCTTGGCCGGCATTTATAAGTTTCCGGTTGTATATCATCTTTAGAAATAGTATAGATCGTTTGTAAAGTTTTGTAATAATCTTCCATAGGATAAATATATTTTAAAAGAAAATAGTTGTAAATAAAACTTACTAACATAATACCCGCATACGGATAAATCCGGTTCAGCTGCCGCCATCATTTACCTCTTTTAACGTTTTTCACTGCCGGCGATGGAAGATTATCGCCGCCACATTCAAAGCTTTGCAGTTGAAAACTGCGTTAGGACACATCCAGCCTATAAAATAAATTGTTGCCGGGGAAGTTGGTTGCCACACCTACACAGCCGGGCACCGTAATAAATTGGCGTTAAAACCATTTTCAGCGCTTATTAAAAGTTTTAATGAACTTGCAGGCATAAAATTTAAAACTATGTTTTTAATAATCCTGGGAATAATTCTTTTTATCGTTACGGGTGCTGTAATAAAAAATAATGCAGCATTTGCAAAGTTTGGCGGCACAGGGCGTATTGTAGGTTTGGTGTTGGTGTTATTAGGTATTACTACCGCTTGTATTAAACAAATTGATGCTGGCGAAGTAGGTGTAAAAAAATTATTCGGCAGTATTCAGAATGATGTATTGCCCAGTGGACTTCATTTTATTAATCCTTTATTAGAAATTGACAGGATAGATATAAAAACGCAGAACTATACCATGAGTGGTGTAAATGATGAAGGCAACAAAGCTGGTGATGATGCAATAAGAGTATTGACCAGTGATGGGCTGGAAGTGACTATTGACCTTACTGTTTTGTACCGGGTAGTAGCAGCCGATGCCCCCAAATTATTAAGAGAAACCGGTAGTGATTTCAGGGATAAAATTGTACGCCCTATTACCCGTACTAAAATAAGAGATAATGCCGTGTATTACCAGGCCGTTGATCTGTTTGGCAATAAACGGGATGAGTTTCAACAACGGATTTATAAAAGTATTGAAAACGATTTTAAAGGGCGGGGCCTGATGCTGGAACAGCTATTAGTGAGAAATATTACTTTACCCAATTCGGTAAAGGCATCTATCGAATCTAAAATAAATGCAGAGCAGGATGCCAAAAAGATGGAATTTGTTTTGCAGAAAGAAAAGCAGGAAGCAGAACGTAAAAGGGTAGAGGCGCAGGGTATTGCCGACTATCAGCGCATTATTAATACCGGCCTTACCGATCAGCAATTACAATACGAGCAGATTAAAGCCATGAAAGAACTAGCCTTAAGCCAGAATGCCAAAGTAATTATAATGGGCAAAGGCAATACGCCATTTATTATTGACGGTAAGCAGTAAACTTTTAAAGAGAGCATTTTAAAATTGGCTGGGGCTTGTAGAAATACAAGCCTTTTTTGTTTTCCGGGAGTGGGTTATTTTAATTTTAGTAGAGGTAATTAATTTAGTGGTAGAAAAATTTATAAAATAATAGCCTGGTTCACTATCCAGGATTTACTTTTAGCCAACCGGTAATACTCATTCTTGGTTTATTAGTGAGCAATACTTCGTGTGCCAATTCACTGCTTTTAAAAAAAACAGCTTTGCCATTTACCGGGGATATATACTGCAGGTGATCTGTGTGATAAATGCACAATTCTCCGCCATCATTCTGCTGCCAATCATCATTCAAATACATTATCATAGAATACTTCCTGCTTTCATCATTGCGAAACTGGTCAATATGTTTTTTATAAAAACTCCCCTCTTCGTATAAGGTGTAATGAAATTCATACCCTGTGATGCCGGTGTAGCAGGTACTGTTTAAATGGCTCACAAAACTATCCATCAGCTCAAAAAAAATATTTTCAATATTGTTGTTATGCTTACGGTCAAGCCAGTAAATAACATCGCTTCGTACCAGTTTATTTTGCACTGCAAGTATATCATTTCCGGTACCGGCAGAGCGAAATTCTTTTTGTGTATATAACTGGTTTAGATTTTTTTTTAACTGTGAGGCCAGGGATTCACTTAAAAAATTTTCTGCTATGCCTACTTTATTTTCTATAAAGCTATTAATGAGTGTATCGAAAATTTGTTGCACTTGAGGAGAGTTGAGTATGCTATCTGGCAAATTACATGAAGATAGTTTTTAATTATTTTCCACTATGGTTATATCACTTTTTCTTCAGTTACAATAAAAAAGGTGAAGTTTACTTTGCATGCTCATTACTCATGATAAAAATAATTTCGCCACCACCCATAATCTCTGCATGCTTTAATGCTGTACCTGTCAGGAGCCTGCCATTAACAGTAATCGTTTTTACGTACTTATTATTTTCACTTTGGTTTTGAACGGTTATTTTTAGCTGTTTTCCATTTTCTAAATTCAGTACGGCACTGTTTATAACCGGGCTGCCCGTTTGATATTCATCACTACCAGGTGCTACGGGGTAAAATCCCAGGGCACTAAAAATATACCAGGCACTCATTTGCCCGCAATCATCAT
>JBDUCK010000021.1:0-20084 GCA_040003485.1 Ferruginibacter sp.
ATGATGGAATGGATTTGGATAAGGAAAAATATTTGTTAGGCCAGGGATCAGATGGCAAGGAGCATGATACTTACATCCGTGTAGGAGCAACGACAACTTTATTAAGCGATAGTTTAGTGTCAGGCTTCTCCGAATTTGGAGAAAAGACAGTTGATTTATTTGCCCCAGGCACAGCCATTTATTCAACCTTTCCTGGCAACAAATATCAAAGTGGGTCAGGTACAAGCTTTGCAACCCCTGTTGTTGCAGGTATTGCAGCTTTATTAAAATCATATTTCCCTTCACTCAAAGCAAAACAAATAAAAGAAATATTAATGAAATCGGTTTATAAACCTGATGTGATGGTTGCTCCACCTCTTGCTTCAGGCATTCAAAACAAAATGCGTTTCAGTAAAATGAGTAAAAGCGGCGGTATTGTGAATGCATATAATGCAGTAAAACTGGCCGATAAAATGACAAGAAAAAAACTCAGCCTACAACAATAGTATTTCCGCCCGCCGATGCCTGGTGTTTTTACCAACATCGTATAGCTCAATAAAGGGAGTTTACATCACAGAATTTTTGCGCTTGCGTTAGTTTGTAATTTTAACCAACGGCGTCATTGCGAACCCAGTGAAGCAATCTTACTTCTCTTAAAATAGCCATCGTAAAATTTGAAATTAAGATTGCTTTGTTCCTCGCAATGACGGAATCAACGTTTATTTCTTTCCTCACAGTAAATGATTAAGATTGTTTACTTAAAAAGTGCAGGCTGTTCCCCGCAATAACGGAATCGTAGACAACTAATAACTCCGCAGATTACTTTTTATCACAGAATCTTTTTGCACCTGTGTGAGTTTGTAATTAAAATTATAAAGGCTGCTTTCCCAATCGCCGTAATTAGGGTTGGGGAAAACAATAAATTTATTCCCAAATTCTGCGGCAGACCTATCAGTGTTTTCTTTTCTGTCTGCCTCATTTTTTTTATCAAATAATTTACTAAAGTCGGCCAGGTTATCGCCCATTAAAAGAATTACTTCATGGGCTTTCATTACATTCAGCCGGCGCTCTTCTTTGCTGCTGGTGGTTTGTTTAGGAAAAAAATGTGCATCATCAGCATTGGGTAAATTAAAGCGTTGCAGGTTTTTTAAAGTGCTGCCCCTCTCCTTTTCTTCCCGGTTAGTAATATAAAATATTTCAATCTTTTTAGAAGCTGCATATTTTAATAAGCTTGCTGCGCCGGGCAGGGTATCTGCTGCGGCCTCGCCTGTCCATTGATACCAGCTCGCCGCTTCATACTCCTGGCCTTTATAAGCCTGGTGTACGGCATACGGGCTGTTATCTAAAATGGTTTCGTCTATATCTGTAATAATGGCTTTTGGTAATGCACTTTGTGAAGTAAAATTATCCATACGTAAATGGGCAATATTATAAGCCTGCAAACAAAGCGCCCGGTACTCGGCTGAGCGTTGCATAAAAAGGGAACTGAATAGCTTACCATTGAGGCTTACATTTTGCGGCAAGCTGGTACCAGCCGCTCCCATTTTTTGAGTGCTTTTGCAGGCGCAAAAAAACAGGGCTGATGCTATTAATATTTTCCTCATGATGGTTAAATTATTTTCTTAATTTTTGAAGCATAAAATTAGCGTAGCTTCTTAACATAGAACAATATAAATCAGCATTTTTTTTAGTTTTCTTATTTTCTTTTCCTTGATGAAAAGAAACAAAAATCAAGGGCTGCGGAAAAAAAGGCTAAAAATTAAGAAGTCATTCTAAACCCAGGGAACTCGGCGGTGACTTTATTATTAGATGTAATTTTATGCTGGATCAAACATGCTTGGGTTTTTAACGGATGTCTGCTAAAATTTTTTTTAACGCATTTTTTCCGAGGCCCATAGATCAAAACTTTCTAATGAATTAGTTGCCAGGGGGCACTTTTATATTTTCCTTTAGTAAAAACATTATAACAAATAATATTACAACCTGCTTTATTTGATGAATGTAGATTTACTGTACAAGAGTGCGACGCTAATGAAGTTGATATCGGCAGGTTGTTGGGCCCAAAAAATAAATTTCTGATTTGCAGATGCCCGGTAAAGGGATTATATTTATCTGCTAAATAAATTTCCAGCAATAATTATATGAAACTGTTCCTGCTATTTGTTTCCTTTTACTGCTGCCTGTTTACCGCCTGTTCCTCTGTTAAAGAAGCCAGCAAAAAAAATATGGAGATCGCAAAATACAGCAGCCAGCTCCCGGACAGCCTTTCTAAAAAGCAAACTGCAGGCGTTGATTTTTTTGCCAGCGGCAACAGCCCGGCCAACTGGACGCTGGACATGGATTTTGATAAAGTTTTTAATTTCAAAGCGGTTGATGGTACGGTGATTTCCACCCAGGCTATAGCACCATCGGCGGCCACAGATGCAGCTACAACTTATACCTGCAAAACCGTAACGGGCATATTAACAATTGTTGTGTATAATGCCGGTTGCAGCGGCCAGGAAAAGATCAATAAAAAAACCGAATTATTTTTAAATGATAAACACTATACGGGCTGTGGCGAAAACTTATACAACTTTAATTTAAATGATAACTGGGTTTTAGAAAATGCAGGTAATACCGTTTTAAGTGCCGCCGATTTTTCTAAAGGCCTGCCACGCCTGGCATTTGACCTGGCGCAAAAAAAAATAACAGGTACAGATGGATGCAATAATATTGTTACCAGCATTGATGTACAGGGCAGCAGGATAAAATTTGGAGAAATTGCCGCCACTAAAATAAATTGCAAAAACAATAGCGTCCAAAAAATATTTGGTGAAAAACTAAGCAATAAAACTGCCAGTTATTTTTTCAGGGAGGGAAAACTTTACCTGTATCTTATTGACGACAGCCTGCTTATCTTTAGAAAAGCGAATTGATCTTTTATTTTAATAATTTTTATAACCAAAAAAATATCAAGCATGTTAGAACAATTAATGGATCTTATAAACCAACACTCACAGGAAGCTGTTGTAAATAATCCTGATGTACCGAACGAACAAAATGCTGCAGTTACGCAGGAAGCCGGCAGCACTATTATGAGTACACTGCAGTCTATGCTGGCCGGTGGCAGGGCAAACGATGTACTTAGTTTGTTCAGTAATAAAACTGGTGATGTAAGCACCCACCCGGTTACGCAGGAAATTTCGGGTAATTTTATTACTAACCTGATGAGCAAATTTGGCCTTAACGGCCGGCAGGCGGGCGGTATTGCCTCAGCCCTTTTGCCAATGGTGCTTAGTAAATTAGTGCATAAAACAAATGACCCTGCTGATGGCAGTTTTAATATTCAGAATATTTTTAACAGCCTCAGTGGTAATGGCACCAGTGGGTTGGATATACAGGGCATTCTTTCTAAATTCACCGGCGGCGGCGATAGCAATACAAATGCAGCCAATACAGGCAGTAATAATCCCCTTGATCAAAATAACGATGGCAAAGTTGATTTAAGTGATATTACCGCAGCGTTCAGCGGTAATAAAAGTGGGGGCGGAATTTTAGATTCCATTAAAGGGCTTTTTGGCGGCAGCTAATTTACTGCGTTTATACTTCCGGGTTATTTTACAATTCCCGGAAGTATGTTTTTGTTTATGGAGATATGGAAGCTCAACTTTTGCCCTCGGGCATCTGCTGTCCCGCTCTCCGCTTTTACTCCGGCACAATTGCCATACACAAATCCTCACCGGGGTAACCGCTTCTATCGGGGCTAAAATTTCAACAGCACATTTTCATGGCAGCATTTATAATGGCTGCACTATTCCTGACTTAATGATGTAATAATAATCAGTGCTGATCCGCTTAATCAGCGTCACCAGCGTTTCTATCCTACCTCACAAAAAGGTAAATGCCTTACCGGAAAATTACAGGAGTTTGCAATATAACAAAGCTTATGAGCCTCGGTATGCAACACATTTGCTTTTTCTACCTGTGTACTATCAGTAACGGTTACATGTGGCTGCAGCATTACCTCTGTAAACTTTCCGCCATGTTCATTTTCTTCCATGGTGCCTGTTGCCTCATCATAATATTCTGTTACGGTAATGCCGTTATCTGCACACAAATGCAGGTACCAAAGCATGTGGCAAGATGAGAGTGAAGCCACTAATAATTCTTCAGGATTATGTTTTGTTGCATCGCCTGCAAAAGCAGGGTCTGATGAACATTCTATTGCTGCCTTATTTTTTATGATCACCTGGTGACTCCTGGCGTATCCACGGTAGCTTTTTGTACCTTCTCCCATGTTGCCTGTCCATATTATTTTTGTGTTGTAATGATGTTGTTTACTCATTTAGTTTCAATATTTAATTACACTAATTATTACGAACCTTCCCTTACTGCAGGCAGGTTACACGAGTTAAAAATCCAAAAATAAATTAATGAATAAATTTAAAATGAAGTCTTCTGAATTTTTTTGTGCGTATCCGGAATTTGCATCACAGCAGCCGAGCCATACCAGGTTATGTATTCTGCGGCAAGCAGGTTATTTTTTACGGTAGGGTCTGTATCTACCATAGTTCTGGCTTCATCAATACTGCTGGTATTTAAAATAAAAATGCCTCGGTAATTCAAATCATTTTTACCTAGTGGCCCGGCCAATACCAATTTGCCATCGGCTGCAAGCCGGCCAATATTTTTCATGTGCCCTGCAAATAAACTATCTTCTACAACTTTTTCTACTTTTGCTGTGCCTGCTTTTAAAATGACCAGCACATACGTTTTCATGCCGTATTCATCAGCATTTAATTTTTTTGCTAATACCGAATCGTACTTATTTTGTGCGTTACCGTTCACAAGAATTGTAAACAGCATAAAAAATAATAAGATTGCTTTCATAAGTTTTATTTTTAAAATTAAAAATAATTTGCTTCGGCTTATTCAACTCTCAGGCCCCAATCCCTGCCTTTTTCCGTTGCAGGTAAACCATTTTTTATCCAGCTTGCAGGTTTGGCATCTTTTAAATAATAGTCAAAGAACTGTCCCAGCCTTACAGATAGATCTTTCCTGTTTTTTCGTTCTACCAAATTATGATCCTCCCCATTATATTCCAGCAACCATACTTTTTTACCGAGCCGGCGCATGGCAGTAAACAATTCAATCCCCTGGTACCAGGGTACAGAACCATCAGCATCGTTATGCATAATTAACAATGGCGTTGCTATTTTATCTGCAGAAAAAAGCGGCGAATTTTTTATGTAAAGATCCGGCCGTTGCCAAAGCGTAGCACCAATCCTGCTTTGTGTTTTTTCATACTGAAACTGCCTGTTAATACCTGCGCCCCAGCGGATGCCGCCATAAGCACTCGTCATATTTGCTACCGGCGCACCTGCACCTGCAGCCCTGAAAATATTTGTTTTGGTAACAAGATAGGCTACCTGGTATCCGCCCCAGCTCTGGCCCTGTATGGCCATTTTTGTGCTATCTACCCAGGGCATTTTAGATAAAAATTTTGCAGCACTTACCACGCTGTTATAAGCACTCTGGCCAGGCTCACCGGTTTTGTAATAAATGTTCGGATCAAAAATAAGATACTCATTGCTTACAAAATAAGGCACATTTACCGTAGAAGCACTTGGTGCAGGCGCCCGGTAATTATATAACCCGTCCGCATCTCTTTCATAAAAATAAAATATGATGGGATACTTCTTCTTTGGGTCAAAATTCTGAGGCTTATACAAAATCCCTTCGCTCATTTTGCCGTCAAACATTTTCCATTTTACCAGTTCGGCAGTAAGCCAGTTATACTCTTTTTGTTGTTCTGCTATGTTGGTAAGTTTAGTAAGATTTTTAAGATCATCACCAGCAAATAATTCTGACTCCTGGCTATTTGCACGCTGTACGATATAAGCTTGTGCGTCCCGGGCCTTTAAAGGTGAAACATAAACGTACGGTCCCATGGTAATTTCTACAGGGTCTGCAATTTCATTTACTTTTTTGGTATAAAACCCACCATATTTATTCCCTTTATTTTGAGACTGTAATAAAATTGTTTCATCTTCATTTATAAAACGCTTTTCAGGGTCTAACCTAACGTAGTTAAAATCTGTTTTATTTTTTTTGCCAAAACCGTTGGTAATATTTTTCGGCTGTTCTATACCGTTAGGATCTACCTGCCAGATGTCATACACATCATTTACCAATAGGTAACGGTCATTCGATGTCCAGCCGATAGTGCCTGCGGCTGAGGGAAAATCTGGTACGTCATTTTCAATATCATACAAAGGCTCCTTTATCAATTGGGTAATATTTTTTGTAAGGCCGGTGCCGGTATTGTACGTAAAATAATTCTTCAATTCAGGATTATACCAGTACACATAATTCCCTTTTGGAGAAGCGTTGTAAGATCCGAGCCCCTTGGACTGCACCGTTTTCCTACTGCCGTTATTTGTATTAATAATGTACGCAGTGGATCTTTGCCTGCCTTCCCACTGCGCTGAAATCCTGTTGCCTTTACTGCTTTGTGCCAGCACCCAATCTGCATTTCCTTCATCTACCAGGGAAATATTTTCTGCATCTTCGGTCCCAAGCTGCACTACCTGGCCACTGCCTGGTTTTATCACTGATGTATAGTTGCGTTTTAATTCCTGCTGCAGTTGCTTTAACTGCTGTGGCTGCAAGTAGTCATCATTATAGTGCCATACATCTACCCTTGCCAGTTCAAAGTCTACCAGGCTGGTATCTTTTGCAGGTTGCATAGCGGCCACGCCAAAAAATAACTTAGCGGCATCTTTACTGAATTTCAAAATTCCATTCTCACTTACGGTATTGCCCAGCCGCATACCAACTGTATTCTTATCTGTAATCACCACGGCGCTGTCTTTTCCCATGCTGTAATACCATAATTTATAAAATTTCTGCAAAGATTTGGCGCTGCTGTCTCTTTCGGCTACAAAAGCCAGTTGTGAACCATCTTCGTCAAAAACAAAAGCTCTGGCATCATTAAACCCTTTCAATATGGTGTCTGCTTTATTTTGAGCCAGGTAATAAATAACCACACACGCCTTGCTATTGCTGTCTTTACCATTCTTTGATGTTTCTATTAAAAGCTTTGTTCCTTTTTTATCAAACAGGTAATCGCTTACCCATTTAAATGTCCTGGAGCTGTTGTTATGCATATTACGGACTATCAAATCTGTACCTTCTGGTTTGGCAGCGCCACCTGTTGCGTCATCTCCTTCTGCATCTGCAAAATATTTTTCAATATTAAAATCATCAGCTTTTTTATAAATCTCTTTCACCGCTTTTTTAGCGGCAGCAATCACCTCTTCCTTTTCAATTTTGCCCTTTACTGAATCGAGTGAAATTCTTATCAGCGAGTCTGCCAGTTTGGTAAGCATATCTATTTTTATCCTGAGCGAATCGGGGAGCATTTTTCTTTTTGCAGAATCGCTTAATGGCTTTTCCATTTGATAAGCCAGCCAACCTGCTGCTTTTTCAGGGGTTTTAAAACTTTTTACCCGGCTTATTTTCATTATACTATCCATCCCTAATTGCACAACTGCCAATGAGTCTTTAGGCATATCATCAGGCTTGGCTTTTTTTATTTTTGCCTGGCGTGTATCCTGGTAACGGGCTTTAATTTTAAAAATGGCATATCTGCTATCATCTGTCAGAACTGCATTATAGCCCCGGGCAACAGAAAGTTTGTAATTGGTTTTTGTATTCTGAATAATCAATTCACCATCACCTTCCTGCGGATTTATGGCATACACGATAAAATTACCGTCGTTACTGATGGAGCGTTCTCCTGCAGATTTCCAGCCATCATATACAGAATGATCTAAATGTTTTTTATTTTGTGCAAATGAAAATGTAGCTATCAATAAACAGCATGCAAGAAAAAATTTACGCATATTCAGCTTTTTTTAGAGCAATAAAGTTATCTGAATATTATTGAAAGTATTAACCACTTGTATAATAATGGGGAAAGAATTTATCGGGCATTATTTCACTTCAGAGAACAGTGACATCCTTAAAGCAGCAGGTTTACGCTATTAATATTCCAAACGAAATTGTCAGATCTTTAAAGAAAATAATTCAATACCGTTTGCTTTTCCTTTTAACTCTACAATCCCCAGGCTTTCGGTCTGAAATTCTTTCAGGTCACTGCTTTCTACAAATTCTTTTGAAACGATGAATTTATGGTTTAACTCATTACAGGCACTGCGGATGCGTGCCGTGGTGTTCATGGTATCGCCGCTCATGGCAAGATCTTTTTTAATAACGCCTATTTCTCCCACGGTAACTTCCCCCACGTGAATGCCTACCCGAAATTCTGGTACTATCGAATGTTTCCGGCGGAACCGCTCACTGTTTCTCTGGATATTTTTACGGGCCTCTATTATGGAAGCAAGGGCTTTTTTGGAATGCTTCTTACTGTAAAGCCAGGACACCACAATCTCATCGCCGACATATTGATATATAATTCCCCCCTGCTCTATCAACGCCATAGAAACATGAAAAATAAATTCCCTTATAAATAAAAAATACTGCTGATGCCCGAGTTTCTCCGCTATCGGGGTAGAATCTTTCAGGTCAATAAACATCACTATCCTGTTCTCTATTTTTGGTTTTAAATATTTTCCTGCAAGAATATCTAAGAAAACACCGGGGGAATATTTATCATTAATTTCTATGTATAACTGGGTTACTAAAAAAAGTATTATCCAATATAATATTCTTCTTAAAAGCCGGTAGGGATGCATGGCTTCGGTAAAAAAATTATTTAAAGCACGGGCAGAAGATTGTCCGGCCATAAATTTATCTTCTACAAAATGAACTAAAAAATTCATCACAAATGCAGCCAGCAATAATATAAATGTTTTAGCCAGGAAGTTTTTCCAGAACGGGCTGTTGCGAAAAATATGCCTGAGGGTAAACACAAACAGGTAACCCATTATGAGGCTCATAATAAATACTAACCCTTCCCTGATCAAAAGAGAATAGTAGGGATGTTGAGAAAGATAATCATTCAGCAGCGATCCTACGGCATCAATAAGCGTCCAGAAAATAGCAATATAAATTATCCTTCTGAACCTGAACCTGCTTACCCCGGAGAACACTGAATATTTATTTTCTTCGTTTAACATGAGTTTTTTTGCAGGTAATTGTAAATATCATTTTGGGCCTGGTGTTGAACCCCCTCAGAAATACCAGGTGTTTGTTCCATGTCTTGTGATAGTTGTACCGTCTTTACATTATCCGCCCACTGCATACTAAAATAGTCAATCAATTGCTGACGGCAGTTTTTATCTTTTACCTGCAGGCACACTTCTATGCGGTGGCGCAGGTTCCTCGTCATTAAATCTGATGAACCCATTGCCACTACGGCGTCTTCATCAGTCCCAAAAATAAACAGCCTGCTATGCTCCAGGTATTTATCTACGAGCCGTTTCACCGTTATATTTTCGCTTATTTTTTCTACCCCCGGTACCAGGCAACAAATACTTCTTACAATCAGCTCTACCGCTACGCCTGCCTGGCTTGCTTTATACAACAGGTCAATAAAATAAGGCTCCTCCAGGTTATTTACTTTTATGCGGATCAGTGCCGGCAGTCCTTTTTTAGCCTTCTTTATTTCGCCCTGAATTAGCTGCTCAAAATCATGCAGCAAATTAAATGGTGACACAAACAATTCTTTAAAGGCAATACTATTTTTTCCGGGATCAGCATATTTTTTCTGCAGTAAACCAAACAGCTCATCCAGCTCCCTGCACACTTTTTCATTTACCGTCATTAATACATGATCAGTGTAAAAACCGGCGGTGCTTTCATTAAAGTTACCGGTACTCACTACCGCATAGGAATGCAGTTTGTTTTTCATTCTTTTTTTTACAAGGGCAATTTTTGAATGTATTTTTATATCGGGATCACTATAAATTAATTGAACGCCCGCCTTCTTCATTATCCGGCTCCATTTTATATTGTTTGCTTCATCAAACCTGGCTTTCAGTTCTATAAAAGCAGTTACTTTTTTGCCATTTTTTGCAGCACTTATCAATGCATTTACAATATGTGACTCGGCAGCTACACGGTATAGTGTGATGTAAATTTCTGTAACATCTGCATCTACTGCAGCCTGGTTAAAGAAACTTAATACCGGCGTATAAGAATGGTAAGGCAGATGCAGCAACACATCTTTTTCAACTATGGTATTAAATATATCCCCGCTTACGGTATATGGAGGATATAAAATGGTGTCCTGCTTTTTATAATGCAATGCCGGATCAAAAGATGGAAAGAAAAAAAGATCACTGAGATTGTGGTATCGGCCCCCTTCAAACATGTCGGTAACATTTACTTTAAACATAGCCGATAGAAAAAACCGGAGATTGGCAGGCATGCCTTTCTGGTAAAGGAAACGGGAGGCAGCCCCGATGTCTCTCTTAGAAAGTTGCTTCTCTATTTTATCAAGCAGGTTGGTGTTATAATTATCAGCCAGTTGAAGCTCCGCATCCCGGTTGAATTTTACGCTGAAAATACTTTGTATCTGCTTACCCGGAAAAAGCATATTCATATTTTCCCTGATAATATCATCAATAAAAACTACATACTGTTTTTCATCAATATTGCTAAGTACATAAAAGCGTTTTAATTTCCTGGAAGGAATATTGATAGCAACATTATTTACAATATCTTTTAATGCGTCTTTAATGGTAACGATAAAGTATAACTGGTTATTCTCCGGTAGAAAATTAAACGACGTATCCGGGCCCAGGAAAATAGGCTGAATAAAAGACAGCACCTGTGAAAGAAAAATTTCTTTTACCTCTGCCAAATGTTGCGGCAGCAGGGTTTGATTGTAATAAAAATAAATATTGTTTTCTTTAAGAGCAGGAATAAGATCATTTAGAAGTATATTTCCAAATTGGTTTAATGCTGCATTAATATTCAGTTGAATTTTATCTGCAATATCCTCTTCATCAAGCAGGCCTTCTTTTTTTATTGTTTTCTTCTTAAGCTTTGATAAAGCCACTACTACCGGGTATCTTACCCTGAAAAATTCATCCAGGTTAGACGAAAAAATAGCAAGGAACTTGAGCCGTTCGTATAAGGGAACCTTGTTGTTTTGGGCTTCCTGCAACACCCTGTTATTAAAACCAAGCCAACTTAGGTCCCTGTTGTAAAGCATAGATACTTATTAAAAAGGTGAACCTGTACTATTAGTGATGGCTGCAGACGCAGGAGTTGTGCTAAATAAAGATGCTACAGCAAAAGCAATTACAGAAATTACAATCCCAAACATAAAAATATTATAAGCGAGCCTTATCAACTTGTATTTTTTACCAAGCACCACACCAAGGTGATAAATATCCTGTATAATAGAGCTATACAAATAATCAGAATCTTTCATCATCGTACGCATCGCAGTCTCATATTCGGCCTGTGGCATTTTATGAAAATTACCGAAGAAAAGTAAGTTGGTTTTTTTGTTTATAATGTCCTCATCTATAAATGTACCCTGGTTTAATTTTGGCCTGGTGGCAAGAATGGCAACAACTATTGTTGAAACTGAAGAAACCAAAAACATAATCGTTGGAATAGTAAGGTACGGATCTGTCTGCAATTTGCGCAGCAGGATAGATAAAATCACCGAGATGATAATGGCATTTACAGAGATAAGAATATTGGCTTTACTATCGGCCATATCACTTAGTTTTATATGATTGGAAGAGGTAAGCCGCAACATGGTTTGCATGCCTTTAGTGGTGCCGTCTTTTTCTGTGATAATCTGCAATTTATCCACTTTGCCCGTAGCATCTTCTTCTGTTTTTTTCTCCGATTTATTTTTTAGTTTTTTCATTATTTTTTTTTTGGGCCTGTTTAATAAGTCTTTGCAATAGGAAGTGTAGAACTCGTGCCCTTCCATCATTGCGATAGTATCCTTATCAAAAACTTCTTTTTTTATAACCCCCGGATTTTTATTTTGCAGCTCTTCAAATGCAAGCTTGTTGGTATCTTTAAATTCTTTGCTACCAAACTGGTAGGTATCTGCATCGCAGATAATTTCCTGTAATAAGCCCTGCGGCGATCTTGGCGGCCGGGTAGCCATAATGCAGGCTGCAATTTCGGTAACAGCATTTTCCGGCATTTCAAAATCTACTATAAACGCTTTCATAATTGCCACACTTTTTTCTTCATGATGCTCGGGAGATACAAATAGATACCCGGTATCGTGAAACCAGGCGGCAATAAAAACAATGAGCATTTCTTCTTCACTTAACTCGTAATGCCCGGCAATTTCTTTTGTTCTGCTCACTACATTTTTAGTGTGCTGAAGGTTGTGAAATGCCAATGCTGCCGGATGGTATTCTTCAAACATTCCGGTAACAAACTCTTCTGTCTTTTTATATATTGCTGTGTAATCCATATTTTTTAAAAACTGATATTAAGCTTAGTGCTTACTGAAAAATTAAATAAATGATCTTCGTTTGATACCCCTACTACTGCTGATATCATTACAAGGTTAAAAGGTACAAAATATAAACCGCCGCCGTAAGAGTTATGCCATTTATCAGACTCTTCGCCCCGCAACCATACCCTACCAATATCATCAAAGCCCACCAGGCCCACATCTCCGGGCAACACATACGACTTTGATCTGAATATCCTGACTCTTACTTCTCCACTTCCGTAAGCCGTTGATGAGCCGGCGAAACGGCCCTTTCTAAACCCTCTTAAATAGTTATCACTCCCCAGCGAAAGTGCCTGGAAAAATTCAAACTGTTTAGAAAAAATATGCCCTCCCCCAAACCGCAGTATGCTGGTAACCTTGCTCCGGTCTGATACAGATGCATAAATGGTCATATCAGAATTTATCTTTGAGAAATTTTTACTGTTATTATTCAGCCCTCTCAGGTTACTGTATTCTGTAAACCATGTTATGCCACGGGTAGGAAAAATTTCATTATTGATATAATTAATATCAAACCTTGCTTTTACACCCAGGTAGCTTTTTAAAGAAAATAAACTGGCAGAATCTACGCCTAATAACAAAGGGTTTCCCAGTATCCTGCCTTTGTTATCCTTGTAATCGTTCCAGTAATGAAAATAACTTGGGCCTGCTGAAAGTTGAAAGATATCATTATATCTTTTTCTTAAAAGCACATCGGCCCGGGCAAATTTATACCTGCTTCTATAATAGGAAAGTGGTAGCTTTTTATCAAAGACTGAATTATTTCCGTAGCCAAAAAAGTTAGTTAAAGTAGGGTCTTGAACCTCTGCATTTACAATGACATCATTTTTACCAAGTACTTGGTTAAAGATGCCTTCATATTTCGCCTGAACTGCACCACTGTTAACTGCCACAAGGGTGCTTAGCTTTTGATTTGTGGCATAAGGCTGTTTTCTAAAACCATAGGTCCGGGATGAAAAGCCAAGGCCTAACAACAATTTATCTTCTACATTATAGCCGATATTTATCTGGGGGAAAATAAACCTGTTGTATTGGTAGCCGGTGCTTTTATATTCCAACACTGCAGGATCGGATGAGAAATCATTATCTGATCGGCGGGTGTGCAATAACACATTTTTTTCGGTAGAAAGATCGTAAAGTGTATTACGCACATTACCCTTAATATCAAAGCTGTCTTTACCCTTGCCGCCAACTATTCTTATTTTAATACGGGAAGCTACATCTTCATCTATTTCAAATTTATCATCGCCGTTTAAGCCATATAATATTAATTCCTTTGTTTCCTTAGGGCTAAAAGACCGCCGGTACATAAGGGAAGAAGAATCACTGTTTTCATCTTTTCTATATACAGATAATTTCATCAGGTCATTATCTTTCTGAACATGAAAATATTCAGCTTCGTTACTACCGGTAACGGTTACGGTTTTTGCCAGGTTGTCATAATATCTCAATACTTTCTTTGTTAAAATATCTCTGCGGCTCATTAAGGTATGCACTGTTTTAGCAGAATCCGTCGCCTTAATCTCCGGGGGATATTTAGAAGACGCTTCTATAATGACTGCATTGGTCATACTCATCTGAAAGCTGTCTGCTATTGCTTTCCATTGATGCTTGTCAAGTGAGTTTAAAAAAGTCCGATCAAAATCCCGGGCTATATAATTTAATCCTGTAATGCTGGGAATTCTTTTTTTAAATCCCTGTAAAAAAGGTAGTTGATTCTTTGATAAATAATCTAAGAACAAGCCATCAGAATTAAAAAATGCCTGATCTCTATCCCGGGGAACGGGATAATATAACTTACCCTTACCAGTATCCGAAGTACCCCATTTCCATTGATCCGGATGCCGGTCAAAATCGCCAATAAGCATATCCAGTAACCGGGCTTTTAAAACTGCCGGCTGGTTCACATGATGGTCATTATCTTCGGCCATCTTATTTATTATTTTACTTGTGCTCTTTGTATCGGAGCCGTCGGGTGTAGATGCCCTGTCTTCCAGCAGGCAAACTGTGTTTGCGAATAAAGGGCGGTAATATCCCAGCGACGGATCATCGGGCACAAAAAAGAATTTTGGATTTGCCGCAGGAACATTTACTGCCTTGGAAAGAATGGGTATTATTAATGGCGCATAAGGGTTACTGGCCGATATAATATCTTCTACCAATGCCTGCGCCAGGGTACCCCTGAAATTTACCGGCAACTCTTTTTCAGGATCTTTGTCTACGGTTCTCAAAGTCCATTCTTTACCGTTCTTATCCTCCAGCCTGAGAGATTTTGTTTGCTTGCCACCACCAAGGCTCTTTATAATAAATCCTCCCTGCTCTGTGCGGATATTAAAAACTTTTAATTGCACCGGTGTGCTCCACTCCTTCCGGTAATTTTTACCCAAAAAAGTTTTTTGCAGGCTGGTAGGATGTTTGTATTTATCACTTGCAGAAATTATTACGCTGTCTTTAAAAGCAGCCTGTACCTCCCGTAAAGCAGAGTCTTTTTTTGCCGGGGGTACCTTGGAAAAATCAAGAATATTTTTTGTGAAAGCGACATTTACAGAATCGCCAAGAACGGTATAAAAGGAAGCCCTTACATTTTTATTTTTTGATATTTCCAGGGTTACAAAACCATTATCTGAGGAAGCAAATAAAGTATTTTTACTTTTGGAGACACGGGAGGTTTTACTGCCACTGCCACTTACAATATAATTGTAGCCGCTATCCTGTATCATCTGCAGAGTATGCTCATGGCCGGAAACATAAATCACATTAGGATGGCCTTTAATTACGTTCTGCACATCGTTGATCATCTCCTGGTAGAATGGATGTTTCAAATCTTGTGCGGTGCCAAACACTGCCCTGGTTAAAGGATAGGCAGAACCGAGAATGGGTAAGGGAAAATAAAATTTCGGATTTATATCTGTAAATGGAAATATGTGTTGTTTGATAGTAAAATATCCACCATGTTGGCCATAACTTCTAAAGGGATGATGGCAGGCAAAAATGACAAGTTTTTTTGCATTGCGGGCAAAAATATCATCCAACTGTGTCAGCACTTCGGCCTTGGTTTTAAAAGGGCAATCAGATTCTATACCGGGCTTATCATTTTCCTGCAGCCACCATTGGCTATCCATTATCACCAGCGTAATATCATCATTTATATTTACTTCTACCGGTCCCGGGCACCCATCCCTGGGCAATTGTGTTACATATTTATTTCCCAGGATATCAATATATTCCTGTACCCGTAAAATAGATGCATAACCATTTTTTCCGCCATTGGCCCAATCATGATTTCCGGGAATGAAATAGACATTTACCGGAGATTTACCGGCGATATTTATCTGCGAATCCAGTGGCGCTTTTGCAATACTGTAAGTCGGCAATGAATTATCAGGCAAGCCGGTTTTGTATAAATTATCACCCAGGTACACAACGGTGGTATTTTTATTGAGCGGCACATGTGTTTGCACGCCATGTACTACGGGTTGTTTTCCATTGGTAAGTTGCCCGGCGTCGCCAATTAATACAATAGTGGCCTGCAAACTATCCTGCGCTTTTAAAACAGTTATGCCTAAAAAAAATACAACACTTAATAAACAGTATTTCTTCATTTCCCTTTCATTTTATTCTTTAATATTAAAAGTGTTGCGTAGCCTTCCAGGTAAACTTCATTGCTTATTATCATATCACCCGCAGGGGTAAACGCTAATCCTTCGGGTTGCTTGTAAATTTTCGGGTTCAGTTTAAATACATCTTTAAACTTGCCATTCCGGTCCGTGATCACCAGTAATTTACTTACTGAGCAAACGATATACAGTTCTTTGGTTATGGGATTTATTGCTGCGGCGGATGGCTTTAACGAAAGTTTATCCATACCAAGTTTTTTTGCAATTGGCTCAACATCAATCTGGATATATGGAACAAAAACTTTAGCAGAATCATCATAGTAAAATGTACTTACTTCTTTCTTTTTATCTTTTTCACAATCCTTACACATTACTACCATCCGGCCTATATAATCATCAAAATAAAGCGCTTCAAATTCATTCACTTTTTTTGAAGCCTCCTCAAAATGAAATTTATCAGTGGTAATTTTTTCGCCTTCAAAGCGGATAGGTATTATGTTGCCATTACTTACCAAAGTGTAAAACACGCTGTCTTGCAAAATCACATCTTCATAATCCCTCTTCTCAGCAAAGCGCCATTCCTTTGCTTCGCCAGGATGTTTGATGGGAATTTTAAAGAGTAATCCGTCTTCATCAATAATAGCAAATACGCTGGTATCTTTTGGATAATAGGCAATGCCCGAGATTTCATCTAACTCTTCCGGGAGATCTATAATGCTGGGATTGGCAATATCATACATGGCCGAATTTCTGTATACATCTTTTTCAGTTTTACTTTTACAACTGATTATGGAAAGTATTATGGCGCAGGCAAAAAATAAATTAAGGTTTTTCAAGTTGATTATCATTACATTAAAATATAGGCAATTTACAAAACAAACGATATGCCAATGAAGTTTGAATTATTTTAGAAGTATTTGTATTGCATTTAACCGCTTTATATAAAACGATATGATTAAACTTACAGGTAAATTAGGAATATGTAGAAAAATTTGCCGTAATACTAATTCACTCCTCGGCCATAAAACCCCAGTTTGTTTTTAATAGTTCAAAAGCCGTGTGCCCTAATTGCAGCCGGTTGTAGTGCCCTGCAATATTTTTTTGGCGATAAGCTTCGTATAAACTTACCGCACATGCTACCGAAATATTAAGTGATTTTATAATACCCACCTGCGGTATAATAAAATTCCCATCTGCCAATGCTATAATTTCCTCGCTTACGCCACTATGCTCGTTACCGAAAACCAGGGCGGTCTTTTGGGTAAGGTCCAGCTCATAAAGCCCCACTGCATCGCTGCTTAAATGTGTAGTGTAAATGTTATCAAAGTGTTTTCTCAATTCAGTAAAACATTCTCTAATATCGGTAAACTGGTGTATTGTCAGCCACTTTGCAGCACTGGATGAGCTTTTGGCGCTCCATTTTTCATGGGCCGCAATATTGGTATTTAAAATATAAATATCCTGGATACCTACTGCATCGCAGGTACGCATTACCGCCGATATATTGTGTGGATCAGAAACATTTTCAAGTACCACGGTAAGGCCCGGTTGCCGTTTTACTAAAACACTTGTAAGCCGTTCACTTCTTTCTGGAGTCATGCTGCAAAAGTAAAATTTCAAAACTAAAAAAACAGGAAGCGGAAAATTTGTTTTTCAATCAGCATTGTTCCCGCTATTCAATACAAGCCTGCCTGCCGGCAAAGGCAGGTCCTCACCCCGCCTTTGGCGGGGTTGCGGGCTTTTCATTTCTATCGGGGCTATTATTTCAGCAGCATAGTCATTTCGCAGCATTTATTTTTGCAAGCTTATACCTTTCATCAAAATATATTTTGTACAAAAGTTTGATTGCATACATTTATACATTGATTAAATTCTTAAAAAACTTTGAACAGAAAACCTTTGTTGCCATTTGTTTTGAGGCTGAAGGGTTTGTGACACAACGCTGATGCCATAAAAAACTACTGCTGGTATAATAAATTTTAAAACAAAAACTAAAATTGATGAAAAAATTAATTGCCTGTTATTTTGTATGTGCAGGTTTTATTGCCTGTAATAATCATGCGGCTACCGATACCGCCAAACCGGATATACTGGCGGCCAACTTGGATACAACCGTAAGCCCGGGGGAAGATTTTTTTCAATATGCTAACGGAGGATGGATAAAAAAAACCGCTATTCCGGATGCAGAAAGCGGCTGGGGAATCGGCAACATGGTTCAGGATGAAATATATAGCCGCCTTAAAACCATTAATGAAAAAGCTATTGAGGAAAAAGCATCGCCAGGCACTATCTCTCAAAAGATCGGTGATTTCTGGAAGAGTGGTATGGACAGTACTGGTATTGATAAAGCAGGATTATCACCGCTGCAAAATGACCTGAAAGCAATTGATAATATTACCAATACAGCGCAGCTAATGATGGTAGCTGCGGCCCTTCAAAAGAAGTCTATTGGCTGCATGTTCAGCGATAATGTAGGCCAGGACGACAAAAACAGTGAAATAATTGCTTTTAAACTGGGCCAGGGTGGCATCGGCTTACCAAACCGGGAGTATTATTTTAATACCGATGACAGAACACTGAAAGTAAAAGCGGCCTACAAAGATTATATGCTTAAAACTTTCCAACAACTTGATACTGCCACGGCACAAAAAAATGTGGAAGCTGTTTTTGCATTGGAAACCCGGCTGGCAAAAGCAAGCAGAAAATTAGCCGACCTGCGTGACCCTTACAAAAATTATAATAAAATGAGCTGGGCAGGTTTAAGCGCTATTGCACCCGCCATTAACTGGAACGACTACTCGAAAAATACCGGTGCTGCAAAAGTAGATTCGGTTATAGTAGGCCAGCCGGAATTTTACAGCACACTAAGTAATGAAATAAAAACAACACCGGTAGATGTCTGGAAAAATTATCTTAAACTAAGATTGATACAGGGTTCATCTGCCTTTTTAGATAAAGAAACCTTCGCAAATTATTTTACCTATCGCAAAACACTTACCGGCGCTAAAGAGCCAAGGGCCCGTTGGAAAAGGGTGTTGGATGCTGAGGAAGGCGCTATCGGCGAGGCTTTAGGCCAGTTATTTGTAAAAGAATATTTTAGCGAAACGGCAAAAAAAAGATACAATGACATGGTAGAAAATATCAGGGCTGCTTACAAAGAAAGAATAAGCAAACTTTCGTGGATGAGTGACAGCACCAAGCAAAAAGCCTATGAAAAATTAGGAAAGATCACGAGGAAGGTTGGCTATCCTGATAAATGGAAAGATTTCAGCAATCTTAAAATTGATGATGGGCCATGGGTATTAAATATGCAAAGAGCCGGAGAGTGGTGGTACAATTACCAGATAAATAAACTGGGCAAACCGGTTGATCGTACAGAGTGGGATATGACGCCGCAAACTTACAATGCCTATTATAACCCCAGCAATAACGAAATAGTTTTGCCGGCCGGCATATTTGCCGTACCGGGTTATAAAGATGAAGACCTGGATGATGCCCTGGTGTATGGGTATGCCGCTGCATCTACTATTGGCCATGAAATTACACATGGCTTTGATGACCAGGGAAGGCAATATGATGATGCCGGAAACCTTAAAAACTGGTGGACTAAAAATGATGAAACAGAATTTACGAAGAGAGCAAAATTTATAATTAACCAGTTTAGTGAATTTAACCCGGTAGATACTTTGCATATAAATGGTGATGCAACACAGGGAGAAAATATTGCAGACCTTGGCGGGCTGCTGCTTGGCCTGGATGCCTTCAAAAAAACAGACACCTATAAAAAGGATGAAAAAATATCGGGGCTTACCCAAACACAGCGATACTTTTTAGGCTACGCTTTGGGCTGGCTTTACCAGGAAAGAAAAGAGCGTTTAGCCAACCAGGTTATGACAGATGTACATTCGCCTGCACGGGAACGGGTAAACGGCCCGGTGGTAAATATTCCTGAATTTTATACCGCTTTTGGTATAAAGCCGGGAGATAAAATGTATAGAGCAGATAGCCTGAGGGTAAATATCTGGTAAGGAGAAAAA
>JBDUCK010000221.1:0-5916 GCA_040003485.1 Ferruginibacter sp.
TAATGCTTTCAAAAATTTGGTTTATTGTTCGCTATTGGTTCTGCTGGATATTTTTTTTTGAAATAGCCCGCCTTGGATTTCTTCTAAAAAATTTTACTGTTGCCAAAGCTGCGGGCCTGCACAGTTCATTACTTAGCTTATGGTATGGCGCAAGAATGGATATGTCAATGGCTGCATATCTCACCGTTGCTGTGGCATTGATAATTAGTTTTTCTGTTTTTTTCCGGGGGCTTCAAAGGCCTATAATATTTAAATCTTATACCGCTATTATACTTTTAATAGTGCTTTTATTAACGGTTATTGATGTAAATCTTTTTAACGCCTGGGGGTACCGGATAGATGCTTCATTCATTAAATATTTATCCAATCCAAAAGAAGCGTATGCGTCAATGGCTTACCTGCCAATATTGTGGATCATTATTTTTTTTATTGTAGGATACCTGTTGATCCGCTCCGTTTTTAATAAAATAATTCTGCAGGGGTTAAAAAATATAAAGCCTGATAGAGTAAAACTGATTAGTTTTATTTTTTTACTGTTAGTCACGGGTCTATTTATTATACCGATAAGAGGCGGATTACAATGGACGCCACTAAATCAAAGCAGTGTTTATTTTTCGCAAAATAATTTTGCAAACCTTGCCGCACTTAATGGCCCATGGAATTTTGTTTATTCGCTGAATGAGAATAATGAGTCGGCGGAGAATCCATTTCAATATTTAGATAAAAAACAGGCTGGCGCAAAGGTTGAAAGTTTGTACTCACATCAAATTAATACATCTATATCGTCTTCATTACAGAAAAAAAATATCATCATTGTGGTGTGGGAAAGCTTTACAGAAAAAGCAACCCGCCTGCAAATAGAAGGCCATGGAATTACGCCGGGTTTCAATGCCTTAAAAAAAGAAGGTATTTATTTTTCAAATATTTATGCCACCGGCGATAGAACAGATAAAGGAATTGTTGGAGTTTTAAGTGGTTATCCAGCGCAGCCGCTTACCTCTATTGTAAAAATTCCAGTCAAGGCATCAAAGCTTCCCATGCTTAGTACGCAATTCAGTAATGCTGGTTACCATACTGCATTTTATTATGGCGGAGAATTAGAGTTTGCAAACATTAAGGCTTATTTGCTCGGAGGGTCATTTAACAATTTCATTTCTATTACAGATTTTGATAAGAAAGATCAGAATTCGAAATGGGGAGCACATGATGGTGTGGTAATGCAAAAAATAATGACTGATTTAAATAAACAACCGCAACCATTTTTTTACACCTGGCTTACCTTGAGTAGCCATGAGCCTTTTGAAACGCCCGTGCCACAGGTGTTAAGCGGTAAAGATGTCCCGTCATTATTTTTAAATTCATTACACTATACAGATTCTACGCTCTACGATTTTGTACAGCAAAGCAAAAAGCAACCTTGGTGGAACAATACCATTATGGTAATAGTAGCAGATCATGGCCATCGCCTGCCGGCTACCGGTAAAAGATTAGATGATTTTAAAATACCCCTGTTATTTTTAGGAGGGTCTCTAAATAAAACCGGAATAACAATTGATAAAATCGGCTCTCAAATTGATTTGCCTGCAACACTACTGGGGCAACTTGGCTTGCCTTATCAATCTTTTAAATGGAGTAAAAATTTATTAGATACTACTTGCAAACCATGGGCATATTTTTCATTTAACAATGGCTTTGGTTTTGTGCAACCGGGCAAAAGTTTTTTGTATGATAATGTTGGCAATAGCATAATAGAAAAGCAAGGGCCAATTACAGGGCAGGATGTAAACACAGGAAAAGCATTAGAGCAAATCAGTTTCCAGGATTACCTGGATAAATAATTCTTTACAAAAATTAGAAAGTGGCCATCAATATTTTTTTGATGGCCACTTTATTGAAAGTATCAACCTGTGTTTTCAATATCCATTTGTCTGGGCTATATTGGCATTTGCTAATATTTCGGTTTGCGGGATTGGCCATACCCATTCTCTTGCATTGGCTGCAAGCATACAAAATCCGTTTGTACAATTTGTAGTGCGATCCACTATTCTGCATTCTCCGCTGCAGTGGTCTTAAATCAAAGGCTGATAATAAACTACAATTAAATTTTCCAAATTTTTGTCATAATAGATTGGAAGCGTTTAAAATAAATGTTGTTCATAAATAATATCTAAACCTTTAGGTTTATGACTTAAAATAAGAAAGGGCTGAAAAATTTCAACCCTTTCTTACCATCAAAAAAACAACCATCAATAATTACTGGGACAGATCAAAACCCATTAATCCCAAAAAATTATATTTACCTGCTATTCCTTTACCATCTGCTGTAGTGGCAAGAATAGTTTGTGTTTTATAAGTAACATTGCTACCACTTATATCAAACCTGTTGATAGAAAAAGATTGCAAAGCACCGGTGTTGTACAAAAACCTGTTATCAGGTGATACCCATAATTCTTTAGAATCGCCATGCGGCGCCAGGTCTCCTCTTGGTACATTTGTAATATAACTTAAGCTAGTACCTGTCAGGCTGAATGCAGATACCAGGTTTGTTTGAAAACTGGCAACATACAATTTATCGCCGGTAGGGTTCAGTGTCGTCCAGCATGATTCATTGATCGCAGCAGCAGGTGTAGAACCAAAATTAGCTGTTTTAGTTACCGCACTACCATTGTCTGATAATACTGTTACACTGTTACTTTGTTTCCCGGGTATAAGATTAAAATTAGAAGCATATAATTTCGAATTGCTGTTTTTATCCCAGCTAAAACCTATAGTGCCGGAAATGCCGGCTTCTTCAAAATATCTTTTACCGCTTACTGTACCATTGGAAAAATTATATACATATACCCGGCTTGGATGCTGTTCATCCAGTGAAGTAACCTCTGTATCAAAATGTGCAATACCCCAGGTACCTACGGCCAGTTTTGTGCCATCCTCACTGAAACGCACACACGAAGGTCCGCCATTTTCCCTTACATATTTATCCAGTTGTGCCACACTTATTAAAGCCCCGGTGGTGCTGTTAAAACTGAAAAGTTGTATATTCCTTTCATTATCAGTTGCATCAGGTTGGGTAAGATCCATCATGTGAAAAGCATCGTTAGGATAACGCTCAATTGCAGCGCCATCCTTCTGAACATTTGGATTGTTCCATTGGTTACCCACTACCAGCCAGTATTCATCGGCACTCCCGGATTTTTTTGTATATGCAATACTTACCGGCCGTGTGCCGCCAGAGTTTGTGTTGGCTTTAAAAGTAAGGTTACCATTTGTTTTATCTAAACCAAAAACAGATATTTGGTTGCCGCCGGCATTTACATTCAGCAGGTAATTCCCGATTATCTGTACGCCACCCTGCGAATCAAAGTCGCCGTGGGCGTCACCGCCGGCACTTACATCAGCACCACCCTTACTGTTAGTTGTGTACGCTTTTTCATCTGACAGTGATCCATCATTGTGTCGTGTAAACCGAACCACACTATTGGTACTTTCACCATTAGTAGTGGTATACAGGTACCCTGCAACATTATTGCCACCACCACCATGATCTTTGTTGCAGGAAGAAAAGCCAAGCACTGCCGTGAGTGCTGTAACGCTTATAATTGAAAGCATCTTTTTCATTGTTTGTGTTTTTTAATAGTTATATAATTGATTGATTGTTTAATTTATTTTTAGTGGCCCTTTAAAACGACCAGCATTTTTCTTTCTACGGCTGCTGCAGCCAGGGCTTCACCGGCAGTATAAATAGCAGCTCCCAGTAATACCAAATCTTTTATAAGAAATTGGCCGGGCATAGGAGATATAAATGGAAAACCATAACCCTCCTGAATAACACCCGGAGTAGAAAATAATAGAGTTATGGTAAGGCAAAAAGTAATTACAGCGCCGATGCTGCCCCATGCAGAAAGCTTTGGCGCAAAGGCCCGGCAGCAAATAAGTACGCCAAGTGTAATTTCAATAACGCCAAGTAATTCAGCAAATCCATTAGCACCTATAATCGGGAACAACCACGAAAAAAACGGGCTATGTTCTCCCAGAGGAGCTACGCCGCCTGCTTCGTAACTCGTAAATTTCAGGATACCGATCCAGATAAGCACCAGGGCCAAACCATAACGTATAACCGATGCACCCATATCCTGAACCTGTGTTGCCTGGTTTAATTTTTTATTATCAATTGAATCTTCCATAATACTACTTTTAAAAAACAACATTGTTTTTTTACTTGGTAGTAATAAAGGCAGAAACCTTACAGGAAAATATTTTTATTTTAAAAAAGTGTAAAAAAAGGAGAAAGAATTTATGATGGATAACAGCAATAAATAATTATTTTTTATCAAGAATCTCGTCAATTTTAAATCGCATATTTCGTTTAAAGTCTTCATCAAGTTTAAGGTGTGCGGGGGTATCTTCTAGTACCTGGCGTGCCATATAATTAATGACAATGCTTTGTTTCTGGTAAGTACGGCAGACTGCACAACCTGCCAGGTGTATTTTCATATATAGCTTGTCCGCTAACGTTAGTGATTCGAATTGTTTTTTTTCAACCAGTAATGTAGCTTTTTCGCAGTCGTGGGCAATCTTTCTTTTTTTGTTCATTTTTATAACGAGTTTTTTTAAAGCCAGTTCTTCTGCAGGCAGGCCCTTAAATTTATTTTAGCCCGGTGTATTATTACCCAGTAATTACCGGAGCTTAATTTCATTTGGCTGCATATTTTAGCTGCGTGTTCATCTTCCATAAATTTCATATTGAAGATGGTCATCCATAAGGCTGGTAATTTCTGCATACATTTTAAAAGAATGCTTTCAAATTCTTTATGTTCAATTTTATTTACCTGCTCTATTCCAAATTCCTCTGGCCGGTCTTCTACGTTCCAATGCCCGTCTTCCTGGAAAAAAGTTTTACTGCCAAGAGCTTCCGGGAGGTCCATAGCCGAAAAAGCTTTGGGTCGGGAGCGATACACATCAATGATCTTATATTTTAAAATGGCGGTCAGCCAGGTTTTTTCTGAACTCCTCCCTTCAAACTGGTCTGTTTTTTCCAGTGCTGCTAAAAATGTTTCCTGCACCAGGTCTCTGGCCATTTCTTCATCTTTTATCCTGTACATCGCATAGCTGTACAGGTAGTCTGCGTAATTATCTATCCACAAATGTGGCTCTGCCTTTACAGTGTCTCTGTAAAGAACCGTATCTGTTATTCCTTTCATGATGGCCTGTCCTTTTTATACCCAGCAATGGAAGCCAGGTATGGTTTGGGTGATGTAATAAGTTAGTCGTAAAAACAAAAATCCCTTACAGCAAATAAAAAGCCTTTTTTGAGAGGATAAATGAGATTAATAAAATGTAATTGTTTTGTTACTTTTCACTTCTTTGGCATTCTTCAACGATAAAAAAGGCGCCGTCGGTTTATATAACAGGAACAACCTGCCGCCGTTTCATATTCGACCAACAACTAATGATAAGATCTCCGCCGAGGTTGTATTATACACCATCATAAAATATCCGCCGAATAAAGTAACCAGACACATAAATTTAAAAGAGCAATGGTATATCGGTAAGCCATGCAGAAAATTGTCCCGTGTATATACATAACAATAGCAACGAAGGATGCGGCAATTGATGCGAACACCAACCCAATCGAAATCCAAATAAATCGAGATAATATGAATATTTTGCTTTAACCTGGTACAATTACATACAGGTTCATCTTCGCCTGGATTTCGGCCAACTGGTCAAAATTCCTCTTCTTTAAAAACTTCAACATATTTTTGTATCAGATAATAATTTTTACTACTTTTGCCGCCCAAATTAGTTCTTTAAGAATTTGTTCCGTGTAACAGCGGAATTTGGAAGTTCTGGTTTTTGCCCGAACGTTATCACCAAAAACATTTTTAAAATGGCAAAAGAAATCACCGGCTATGT
>JBDUCK010000222.1:0-5887 GCA_040003485.1 Ferruginibacter sp.
GAAAATTTGCAATGGACAGCCATTGATAATTCTTCAGCTAAACTAACTTTTAACTACCTTGGTTTGTCACTTTTTTACGTCATCAATTTTAATGATAAAGGAGAGATTGCGCAAATGGAAACAAAGCGTTACATGGATGAAAAGCGCTTAGAAACATGGATTATAAAGCCAGGTAATTACAAAGAAAAAAACGGAATAATCATTCCCATGCAGGCTGAAGTATTTTGGCGATTGAAAGAAGGCGATTTCAGCTATGCAAAATTTAAGATAACAACAATTGAGTTCAATCAACCGGAAAGATTTTAGAGGTGAGCATATTTATTAAGAAGATAAATCTTTAAATTTAAAATAAGCAAAGTGACGATTTCAGATTTTTGGAAGCTATTGGCTGGTCTTGGAATGTTTCTCTATGGAATGTTTCATTTGGAAGATGCTATGAAACAGCTTGATGGCAGAGGTTTTAAGCTTTTCCTTAAAAAATATACTAAAAAGAAACTAAGCGCAATTTTTAGCGGAACTATTGTTACAGGTATTTTACAAAGCAGTTCAATAGTTAACCTGATGGTATTATCTTTTGTGGGCGCTGGAATGTTGACCATGCGTAATGCACTTGGAGTTGCGTTGGGAGCGAATATCGGTGGAACATTTAATAGCTGGCTGGTAGCGTTGTTAGGATTTAAAGTTGATATTGGAAAATTTACCCTACCAATTATTGGCATAGCAGGAATTGGATTAATTGTTTTTAAAAATAAAAAAAGAGTTTATCAAATTTCTAAATTCTGCATGGGATTCGGGCTATTGTTTTTAGGTCTCGATTTTATGAAAGGCAGTATGGATTCTTCCATTAATCATTTCGATTTTACTCCCTACTTAAATTATAACCGCATTGTTTTTGTTCTGATTGGTTTTGTAATTACAGCGTTGATACAAACAAGTGCAGCAACAGTTGTTATTGTGTTGAGTGCGCTTTATGCCAAAATTATTCCTATCGAAACCGCCGTGGCTGTAGTATTGGGTGCCGAACTTGGTACAACCATCAAAATACTGATAGGTTCAATGGGTGGTATTGCCGATAAAAAACGGGTGGCTGTTGCTAATATTGCTTTCAATATTGTGAGTTCTTCATTTGGGTTTATATTATTAGTACCCATTGTAAAACTCCTGAGAGATTTTATTGGAATACGGGATCCCATTATAATCCTGGTTGCTTTTCAAACACTGATTAACATTGCAGGAGCTATTTTATTTTATAATTTACTTAATTACTTAGGCAATTTTCTTGAGCATCGTTTTGTTGATAATAAAAAGACAGCCACTTCATTTCTTCAAAATACAAGCCCCAATATTTTTGCTACGGCAAAAGAAATGTTAGAGAAGGAAGTTGGATTGTTTATCTATCGTGTTATGCAATTGAACATGGAAGCATTCCAACTAAAGGTAGACAACGTTGAAAATGGATTCAAAAAACATGCTGAAAAAAAGAATTTATTTTCCGGTTCATTAGGCTATAAAAAAAAATATAATTTAATAAAACAAGCCGAAGGAGAAATTTTATCGTTCTATTCAAAAATGAGTGAACAGGAAATTAACGCTGAAAACCGAATTTACTTAAATCAATTGATGGCATCCGTTAGAAATGCAATGTATGCTGCCAAAGGAATGAAAGATATAAGGCATGACAGAATGGAATTTAGTAATTCAGCAAACGAACTTGAGTATAATAGCTATAAATTATTTCGCTCAAAGCTGAATGATTTTTATACAAGTTTGAACGAGGTATTTCTTTCTGAAAATAAATCTTTATCCTTTGATAAATTAGGGCAGTTATTAGCAGCAATCAATACTAACTACAAGGAAATAATGAATAATTCTTACCAAAATGCAGCAAAAAATATTTTGAAAGAGGTGGATATTTCAACCTTGTTTAATGTGAATCGGGAATTGTATTCTTCCTGCAAGTCAATTATTTTTTCACTAAAAGATTACCTGCTAGATGCAATTGATGCTGAAAAATTTGAAAATATTACTGTATCTGTTATAAACTAAATTGCAATAATTAGATTAATAGTATGCTTAAAGATCATCTTTGTCATGCCCGCAAATAATTTAAATGTAACAGGACTTACGGATGAGCAGGTAATTGCCGCAAAACAAATACGGACAGAATGGACTTAACTATAAAAAAAGCACGGTTTGGTTTTCCATAAATTTTTTATCTTCCGAAAAATTAAAATGTACAGCCATTTGTGAGTCGCCCGTAAAACTAATTTTTAATTGTAATGGGTTTTCAGGTATGCAAAATTTAACGTAACAGCAATTGAATACAATAAACCCGAAAAATTTAGTGGTAAAAACCTAAAAATATTAATCGTGTTTACACAAAAAAAAATATTAAAAATCAGGAGAAAACTTTGTAAGAGAATATTTTTAACCGATAACCAGGATATAGAATTTGAGTTATCTAAACATTTTTAAATGGATAAACAAATATTAAAAGATACCATACAGCAACTCTTTACCGGAAATAAAGGGTTGCTGGCTATGGATGAAAGCACCGGCACCTGCAATAAGCGTTTTGCAGCAGAAGGTATTCCGCAAACAATTGAAATGCGGCGTAAGTATCGTGAACTGATTGTTACCACGCCCGGTTTGAATGAAAGCATAGGTGGTGCAATTCTATATGATGAAACCATCAGGCAGCAAACAAGCGATGGTATGCCGATGGCTGAAGTACTGGTAAAAGCCGGAATCATCCCGGGCATAAAAGTCGACACAGGTGCTAAGCCAATGGCCGGTTTCCTCAATGGAAAAATTACGGAAGGGTTAGATGGCTTACGGGAGCGGTTAGCCGAATATAAAAAGATGGGCGCTCGTTTTGCAAAGTGGCGTGCTGTAATTACGATCGGCGATGACATGCCAACAACCGCCTCTATCAAAGCCAATGTGCATGCACTTGCACGGTATGCAGCCTTATGCCAGGAGGCAGGGATAGTGCCAATTGTAGAACCAGAAGTGTTGATGACCGGCGATCATACTATACAACGATGTTATGAGGTAACAGAGAAGGTTTTAAAAATACTTTTTTATCAATTGTATGTTTATAGAGTAGATCTTGAAGGACTGATCTTAAAACCAAATATGATAATTGCCGGCACGGAAAGCGCTGATCAAAACAGCATTGATGAAGTGGCCGCCGCAACTGTAAATTGCCTGCTGGCATCGGTTCCTGCAACAGTACCTGCCATTGCTTTTTTATCAGGCGGACAATCGCCTGAAAATGCGGCTGCGCACTTGAATGCGATACACACGAAGTTTAGAAACCAATTACCATGGATCGTTACGTTTTCTTTTGCAAGAGCCATTCAGCAACCTGCCTTAGATATTTGGAAAGGACAGGATGCAAATGTGGAAGACGCACAGAAATTGTTGTATAAGCGGGCAAAACTAGATGCCGCAGCACGCCGTGGGGAATACAATGGAGAATAATTTTGGTTCAGGAACTTTATATTAAAGAGCGCCGATAAGACAATTGAAAAATATATCAGCCCAGGTTTTGTTCCCGATTTATCGCTCTAAATTCGTCTTTTGCTTTCTGTGATTTTATTTTTTTTAAAAAAGCAGTAAACAGGGATGATTGTGTGCCGTCAATATCACAGCCACGTAATTGCTCCAGCATTTGCTGCAAGGCATCCTGGATGTACCGGTCTTTTTTACCGTAATCCCATATAGGATAATAGCATTCAGCAAATAACCTTTCAAAGCTGTACTCTACAGTATTAATCCGGGGCAAACCTTCTTCATCAACAAATACGGTTTTAATAAAATGATGCAGCCGGTATAAAAAAAGATCTGTTAGTGCATGCAGGCTTATCACTGCGGTTTCAGGGTCGTTAATGCCGGGGCTTAGTGCTTTTATAGCTACTTCTGCAAGCTGATGATAGCCATAATATGCATTGACATGAATAGGTTGCCCGGTATAAAAATCAATCGTCTCCATCATTTCCTGCACATCCTTTCGTGATAATTTTACTGAACTGTAAAAGTGCAATAATGGTGTGCCTTTCAATAAGAATGTCCCCGGCGGATGCAGAAATTGTATCAAGCCATTATGTGTGCCGGCAAACTTCAGCAGTTCATTTGCATTACACCCCTGGTAATAATCAGATGAGGCTGTATAAATAATTTGGGGGGCAAGTTCAGGCAGCTCAAAAAATTTTGGCTTCCCTGTGATGCAAATGCGATAAAGCGTATGAAATGTATTTTTATGAATACGCTCTATGATGGTACCAAACTTTACAGACTGCGTTACATAATGAAGAAAATAAATGAAAAGAAAAAGATCAACGACTGTTAGCACTAACAATAAATAGATGCTTAGTGCAGGCACATAAATACCTGAAGTTATATCCCGGATTGTGCTTAGTAAAAACAATGCAAACACAATAGTGCCGATATAAAAACCTAAAATAATTTGCTGAAACCTGTTGCCAATCATACTGTCGAGCATGCGGTTACTCAACTGCGATGCAACCTGGCTGAGCAAAATCATCACCATAGAAAAGCTAAACACGGTGAGAGAAATAATTCCGCCGGCAACAGTTCCTAAAATAGTACGGGCAGTACTGGCATCACGCAGGCTTATCCAGCTTAACTGAGATTTTATATGTTTACCGGCTTCAGAAAAATCAAGCTCAAGCATCAGGACAGATAACAATAAAAAGCCGATAGAAATAAGGGCAGGATAAAAGGCAATACTGCTTCTTGTTTTATTAAAACTCTTACGCAGCCATTTATAAAATTTGTTCATATTAGAAAAATCTTATTTAAAAAGATGCTTTTTGCAACTGATACTTTTGCTATCCCTGCCATAATTATTATTTCGGAAAATTAAATGTAAGTTCCCATTTTCTTTTGTTTGACCCATGTCTGTTTCGCAAAAATTGTACCCCAATGGCCTGGAAATTTTTTCATGATAGCCTATTCTTAATATTAGTGTGCAGGATTTTGGCAACCGAAAAAAAATAGAACATTCAAATCAGCTTGTAATCATTACATAAATATAACATTTGGAATACCCGGCATGTGGGATGCAACTTTTCAACCCAGTAAACTATTTTACTCTATAATAACCCGTTGTGCGATTAATTATAGTTGACAACCGATTATAAATTTTTTTTGCTATGTGTTTGTATGTTACTATTGTGACTATGTGATAACTTTTTTTTTTCATAACATAGAAACATAGGCATATAGCTTACATATAGAAATACCTAAACTCAATAGTGCAATGGGTTATATCATTCCTATTTCTCATTCAAATGTTTCATATAAATTTAATTATTACAGCGCCAGCTTCCAGTAACTTTAAAAATGATGAACGATCAGAAAGCCAAAAATCTTCCCTTTACAGATCCACAAGGTACCGACGAAGAAATGCTCGATAAATTGCAAAAGGAAACTTTCGATTATTTTTTAAATGAGATCAATCCCATCACAGGGCTGGTTGCAGACAAAACAGAACCCGGCTTTCCATCTAGTATAGCCGTTACCGGTATGGCAATTACCGCTTTCATCGTCGGCATAGAAAATAAATTCGTTACACGCAATCTCGCTGTAGAAAGGATTCTTAAGATCCTGCGCTTTTTTTATGATAGCCAGCAGGGAAAAGAAGCCAATGCAACAGGATACAAAGGATTCTATTATCATTTTTTAAAAATGAATAATGGGGAAAGAGAATGGAATTGTGAATTATCCACGATCGATACGGCGCTGTTTATTGCAGGGGCCTTGTCTGCTGCAGTTTATTTTAAAAATGATAATCGGGAGGAAGCGGAAATAAGAGACCTGGCTGATAAACTTTATCGCAGGATTGACTGGCAATGGGCAC
>JBDUCK010000223.1:0-5885 GCA_040003485.1 Ferruginibacter sp.
CCATGCCCTTTACAACTTTTATATGTACCCTTCTGCGGCTTAAAAAAAGCGTAAGCAAAAAAAGGATAGGGATAAAGATTCCTATAAAGAGCAATTGCAATTGTTTAAATCTTTCTGCCTTTGCTTCCTGTTTACTTTCTGCCAATTGGGATTGCCTCAATTGTTCGTCGCTGGAAAGTATTTGAGATTCCCGTATTCTTTCTTTACTATTGATGGAATCTTTTAATGCCTGGGCTTGCTCTGTGTAAGCAAGGGCGCTATCGTTCTTTTTTAGTTTTTTAAAGTGCTCTTTTAAAAAACTGGCTGCTTCCAGGTGCCATGATAGGAACCCGTCTTTTTGGGAAATCAAAAGCGTTTTACGGGCATAGTATTCAGCAGAGTCGGAGCTGCCTAATTTTTCATACAATTTTGCCAGGCCAATAGCCCCTTCACAAAATAGGTCTTCATCATCAGCTGCCTGCAAGAAAGGCAATGCCCCCTGGTAATTTTGCATAGCCAGAGAATAATTTTTCTGTTTAAAATAGCTGTGCCCCAACCCTACCATAGATGCACCGGTTAAATCTCCATCCTGCTGTTTTACTGCAAGCTGAAGAGATTTTTTAAAATAAAAAAATGCCGAATCATTTATGTTAAGCCGGTTATAAAGATCTCCAAGATTAAGGGTAATATTATATTTTAGGTCTTCTACATTATTGGTATAAATAATAGAATCTGCCTCAAAATAATAGGGCAATGCCTTTCTGTATTCTTCCTGGTACACATATACAATCCCAATATTCATAACTACGCTGGCAAGGCTTCGGGGATTGTCTCTTCCCTCTTCTATTTTCAATTTCTGCAGGTAAAATTCCAACGCCCGGGGATAGTTGCCAATCTTGAGAAAAGTATTTGCCATAATACCAATTGCTCTTGATTCCCCCTCGGTAAACTTTATTTTTTTTGCCAGGTGTAATGCCTGTTGCGATAAAAGGAGGGCTGTATCGGGATTATAATTGTAACTTATATTGGCCATATTCCACAACAAGGTAACCCGGTTGCTGTCTTGTTTTTCTACTACCAGCAGAGCGCCTAAGCTATCTGCCATATTTTTTTGAGCCATGCTTTGCACCAAAATAAATAATGCTGTAAAAAGAGTAAGTATCTTTTTCATGAAAGAGTTTTACAAAATTACTTCCGGCCTTTAACCCGGGCTTGGCTTTGTTTTGTACTATCTAAGTTAACAGGTAAACCTCCCTTTTTTATTTTTTTTCATTGCTAACTTTTTTTATTTTTTTTCAGGCATGAATTTAAAACGAAAAAACTTGACATTTTTAATAAATAAAAAGTAGATTTAAAGGATATACACGCTTTATTAAAATAAATTGTATGAAAGCAAAACTATCTTTAGCTTTTTTTCTTGTCCTTTTTATTTGTTCAACTATTTCTGCCCAATCTGTTTTTCATCTAAAATACCGGTTTACAAATATTGATGACACTACAACATACAATGCTTTTTTAGTAAGGTTTGATGATGGTACAGGCTTTTACAGGGTTCGTTTTTTTGATGATGAAACCAGGCAGGAGATGATTGTAGAACTGCCAATGGAAGAACATTATTTTGTAGAAAAAGATGGATATGTTGACTCCGCTAAATTATATTTTAAAGGGCATGACCCAAAAATTATTGCAGGCGATAAGACTCTTCAATATTTTCCTGAACGTTTTTGGTTTAAGGAAAACCCACAAACAGGCATTTACGAACCTTGGGCGGTAACATCTCCGGATGATCAAAAGTTTGTGGCCCAGGGGAAATTTTTAGAAGCTGACCTTCTGGATCTGCATGACCTGACCAAAGAACTTGTATTGCAATATTTTACAGAAGAGGATGGCTTTTATGACAATCTTTTTGAAACCACCACAAGGGGTTTAACTTCTACAGAAAAAGCTACCAAAATTTACCTGGTAGCCGTAGCCAATACTGAAGATGATGATATAGGTACATCCTGCCTTAAAGATCAAACCCGTAATATAAAAACGTTTACCTATTTAGCAGAGTACCTCGGCATTCAGATCGTTACCAAAACCATTGCTGGGGGAAATTATAGTAAAGTAAATGTAGAAAATGCTATCAATTCCCTTAACCCATCTCCCAAAGATATTGTGGTGTTCTGCTACTCCGGTCATGGGTTTACAATTCCGGCGCAAAACCGGAAGTTTCCTAATTTAGATCTTAGACCCAAACCTTCTGACAGTTACCTGGAATATTATAAAAATGTAGAAGATATTTTTATGGCAATAAAAAACAAAGGAGCAAGATTTAACCTGGTGATAAGCGATTGCTGCAATAATGATCCCAATTCAAGTAATACTGTTGGCAGCGATATTGCCCAAACCCGAAGCTCAGGCCTGGGCTGGAGTATGGAAAACTGCCGAAACCTTTTTATGAATGAAAAGCCAATGTCCATATTAATGACCTCGGCAAGTGTGGGGGAAAAGGCCTCGGGTAATACTAATTTTGGCGGATTTTTTTCTTACTATTTTAAAGTGGCCATGGAAAATTATTTCAGCCAGTTTAAGACCAATGTTACGTGGGATGAGGTATTACAGGATGCAAAAAAACAAACCATCAGCAAGGCAGAGCTTACTTATTGTGATAAACCTTACACCCCTCAGAATATCTGCAAACAGCACCCTTTTTATAAAATACTTTAAATATCTTCAGCCTGCATAAAAGAAAATTATTTATTGCCGCCGCATCTGTGTGATGAATTTTTTTATTTACCGTACACTCTTTCTCCATTTATATAAGTAGCCAACACCAATGTTTTTAAAATATCTGCGTCTGCACATTTCATTAAGTCTTTATCCAGCATAATAAAATCTGCAGCCTTTCCCACCTGCAGACTTCCTTTTTCTTTTTCTTCAAATGCAGCCTTAGCGGCCCATATCGTCATACCTCTTATGGCCTGTTCTCTTGTAATAGCATTCTCTGTTTGAAAACCATTAGCAGGAAATCCTTGTGCATCTTTACGTACCACAGCGGCAAAGAAAGTTTTAAAAGGACTTATATCTTCTACCGGAAAATCGGTACCCAGTGGCATCCAGCTATTTGCTGCAAGCAATTGTTTGTATGCATAAGCTGTTTTTATTCTTTCGGCCCCTAATCTTTTCTCTGCCCAATACATGTCGCTGGTGGCATGCGTGGGTTGTACGGATGGAATAATATTATTATCAGCAAAAAAATGAAAATCTTCTGCATCCACTACCTGTGCATGTTCTACCCGCCAGCGTTTATCATTTTTTCCTTTTAATGCGGCAGCATATATTTTCAGAATTATCCTGTTGCCACTATCACCAATAGCATGCGTACACATTTGAAAAGCGGTATTGGCAAGCATGTTTGCAACCTCGGTAAAATGTTCAGCATCGCTACGCAAGAAACCTGTCCAGCCTGGCTTATCAGTATAATCATGCAAAAGGCAGGCACCCCGGCTGCCTAAAGCGCCATCGGCATATAATTTAAACCCGCCTACATGCAGGCGCCCGGTTATGTACGGCCCTTTCTTTATCCAGGGCGAATAATATTGTGGATTATCAGTAAGCAAGGCAAATATTTTCATTTTTAAATCACCGGCTTTTTGGGCTGCATCTACCAGCTCAATCGTGTGCTCACTTATGCCGCAATCATGCACACCCGTAAGGCCTACGGCAAAGCATAGCCGCTGGGCATCAAGAAAATATTGGCGGGCAAGGCTATCACTTATCTCGGGAATTTTTGTCTCTGCCAGTTCCATGGCATTATCAATTAAAATACCCGTCGGTTGCCCATTCTCCAATTCTATGCTACCGCCTTCAATTTTTGTATCAGCCGTTATGCCTGCAATATTTAAGGCAGCCTGGTTTACCAGGGCGGCATGCCCATCAACCCGTTTCAGAAAGACCGGCCTGTCCGGAAAAAGGCTGTCTAGTATTTTCTTACCGGGATATTCTTTTACCGTCCAATCATTTTGATCCCAGCCCCGGCCAAAGATCCATTGCATAGGTGCATGCTGGCTGTAGGTTTTTACTTTTTCAATCACCTCTTCAAATGAAGTTGTAGCCACTAATTGGCATTTCCACATATCCGTAGCAAAGCCGGTAAAATGGCAATGGGCATCTATAAAGCCGGGAAAGATTATTTTTCCTGCCGCATTAATCATTTCCGCCGCCTCATATTGTTTTAATATTTCATCATCAGTTCCTATGGCAATTATTTTTCCATCCCGTATTGCCATCGCTTCTGCAACAGAGAATTTATCATCTACCGTATAAATTTTTGCATGATGGACTACTGTATTTACTTTTTGGCGGAACTTACAGGAAGAAAAAAAGAAAATGGATAATAACAAAATGGATAATGGATAATGAAGAATATTATTTTTTGATACCCAGCATTCTTTTTTTATAGCATCATCGTTGCGTCGCACTCTTGTACCGCATAGCGTAGTTGGGCTTTTATCAAAGCGTAAATTAAAAATGCAGGCTGTAAATGGCATAGCAATTATTTTTTTAAAAATACTACAAAAGCAGCATTCATATTTTTTAACTTTACTACCCAAGTATAAAATTTATGTACAATACCGATCAGATAAAAAAATTACAGGCATCTACCAATGAATGGCTGGTATTAAAGGATAACAGGAATATCAATAAAAAAATCTCAGCAGATATTGAAGGCCTCAGGAACATTCTCCGCTTTCATGAGAACCGGTATTATGTACAGAACGAGCCGCTCATCAGCGATTTTGAGTATGACAGTTTGTATAAATTACTCGAAAACTTTGAAGAGGAAAACTCCGGGTCCATCACAAAAGATTCCCCCACCCAAAGGGTAGGTGCAGGATTGATAAAAAATTTTCCCAAACGCCAGCATTTAGTGCCCATGCTCTCTTTAGAAAATTCATATAATGCCGAAGACCTGTACGATTGGGATCGTAAAGCAAAAGAACTTAGTGGCCTGGAAACAATTGAATATTGTGTAGAACCAAAATTTGATGGCGCCAGTATTTCGCTTATCTACGAAGATGATTTTTTAGTAAGGGGCACTACCCGTGGCGATGGCGAAACAGGTGATGATATAACCCCAAATATTAAACAGGTAAAAACGCTGCCACTCTCTGCGGCGTTTAGTAATTATGGAATTGGGCAAATAGAAATACGTGGAGAAGTATTGCTGAATAAAAACAACTTTAAAAAATATAATGATAAGCTGATGGAAGAAGGGACACCGCCACTGGCCAACCCCCGCAATGCCGCCGCCGGCAGCCTGCGTATAAAAGATACAAAGGAAGTGGCCAGAAGAAACCTGGAAGCATTTTTATACCATGTGAGCTATCTAACGGCAACCGACAACCGACAACCGACAACCTTAAACGATAAACGGCTAACCATAGCCGAAGAACCTACTACGCACAGTGGCATGTTGCAAATGCTTTGGCAGCTTGGCTTTAGAAGTCCAAAAAATGAAATGAAAATTGTGCAGGGTATTGAGGGCATAATAAAACATATCCACGAATTTGAAATACTACGGGACCAACTTCCTTACGAAATAGACGGAATGGTAATAAAAGTCAATGACCTGGCTTTACAGGATAAATTGGGCATGACCTCTCACCATCCCCGCTGGGCTATTGCCTATAAATTTAAAGCCCGGCAGGCCACCAGTAAACTACTTGCGGTAGAATTCCAGGTAGGCAGAACGGGCGCTGTAACGCCGGTGGCAAAGATTGAGCCCGTGCAGGTTAGTGGGGTAACGGTGGGCAGTATTTCTGTTCACAATGAAGAGTACATAAAAGAGAAAGATTTAAAAATTGGCGATGCTATTTTAATAGAACGAAGCGGCGATGTAATTCCACAGATTGTAAAGT
>JBDUCK010000224.1:0-5882 GCA_040003485.1 Ferruginibacter sp.
AGCACCAATAATAATTTACAGGTAGTTGCCAGCCTCGGTTTGCTGGATGATGCTATACTTAAGAGGCTCACTACAGGCGCCTGCATAAAAGCAACCGGTGAAATAATCCCCTCATTAGGGAAAGGCCAAAAAGTAGAACTGAAAGCTACTTCAATAGAAATACTCGGCGACAGCGATGCAGAAAAATTTCCCCTGCAACCCAAAAAACACAGCCTGGAGTTTTTGCGTGAGATTGCCCACCTGCGTTTCCGTACAAATACATTCGGGGCCATTTTCCGGGTAAGGCATTCGCTGGCTTTTGCTATTCACGAATTTTTTAATAGCCGTGGTTTTGTTTATATGCATACACCTATTATTACCGCCAGTGATGCAGAGGGTGCCGGGGAAATGTTTAAGGTTACTACTTTGCCTTTAGATGGGACGGCACCGAAGAATGAAGACGGCTCTATTAATTTTAAAGATGATTTTTTTGGACGTAGTACAAACCTAACCGTTAGTGGCCAACTGGAAGGGGAATTAGCAGCTATGGCTTTTAGCGATGTATACACTTTCGGTCCTACTTTCCGGGCAGAGAACAGCAATACCGCCAGGCACCTGGCAGAGTTCTGGATGATAGAGCCTGAGGTTGCCTTCAATGATCTTGAAGACAACATGAACCTGGCAGAAGAATTTATAAAATATATTATTGCTTATGCTATGGAGCATAATAAAGAAGACCTTGATTTTTTGGCGCAGCGGCTGGATGAAGAGGAAAAGCAAAAGCCACAAACAGAAAGAAGCGAAATGGGTTTGCTTGAAAAATTAAATTTTGTAGTAGATAATAATTTTGAGCGTGTCACTTATACTGAAGCGATTGAAATTTTAAAAGAAAGTAATCACAATAAGAAAAAGAAATTTCAATATTTAATAGAGGGTTGGGGTGTGGATCTGCAAAGTGAACATGAGCGTTACCTGGTAGAAAAACATTTTAAAAAACCGGTGATATTAACCGACTACCCGAAAGATATAAAATCATTTTACATGCGGTTAAATGATGATGGAAAAACGGTAGCAGCTATGGATATTTTAGCACCGGGCATTGGCGAGATCGTTGGCGGTAGCCAGCGGGAAGAACGTATGGATAAGCTTACACAACGCATGGCGGAAATGCATATCCCCGCAGAAGAGCTGGATTGGTACCTGGATACCCGCCGCTTTGGCGCTTGCCCTCATGCTGGCTTTGGGCTTGGGTTTGAGCGGTTGGTACTTTTCGTAACAGGGATGACCAATATCCGGGATGTAATTCCTTTTCCGAGGTTTCCGAAGAGTGCTGCTTTCTAAATTTTCGTTTGATATAAAAAAATTATCCGCAGTGCAGCCTGCGGATTTTTATTTCGACCTTTTAAAATTGTATTTTTATCTCCCTATTTTTAATTTAAAAAAATGGATAAAAGAAATTATCTCGATTATATTTTGAACCCGATGGAGCTGTTACGCACCAAAAAGGTTTTGCAGGTAAACCCAACCGTGAGCCCGGACCGAACCGAACCTGTAAATCCAAAGATAATCTTATACGAATATGATAAAGATAATTCTGTATGCTTAGCCATTAAGAATATAGAAGATACCTATACCCATATTGACACCCCAGAAAATACCTGGATAAATATTGATGGGTTGCGAAAAACAGATATAGAAAATATAAGTGCCCATTTCGGGATTCATCAGTTGATAACAGAAGATATTTTAAGCATTGGCCAACGGCCAAAAATGGACGAGTTAAATGGCCTGGTTTTTTGCATGCTGAACATGCTTTATTTTAATGAAGCACATTCTTCTGTAGAAACAGAACAGATAAGCATTGTGCTGGGAGAAAATTTTGTTTTAAGTTTCCAGGAAGACGAAACAAGGGATGCTTTTAATCCTTTGCGGGATAAAATAAAAATCGCCGGAAGCAAAGTGCGGCAGAATGGTGCTGATTTTTTATTTTATACCCTTATAGATTTGATTGTAGATAATTATTATGTGGTCATGGAAAAAATGGGGGATAAGATAGAAGTGCTTGAAGAAGATATCGTTCGTTATCCAAATAACCGGACGCTGGCAAAAATAAATATTTTGCGAAAAGAAATGATCGTCTTGAAACGTAGTATAGCACCGGTAAGAGAATTGGTAAATGGTATTTTAAGAAGTGAAAGCGAACTGATAGATGAAAAAACAGAAAAATATTTTAAAGACGTTTATGATCACATCATCCAGGCAAATGATCTTGCCGAAAATTACCGGGATATGATGATGAACTTACATGACCTGTACCTGAGTAATGTAAATCTTAAGATGAATGAAGTGATGAAGGTTATGGCGGTAGTAACCTGCCTGCTGGCGCCTGCTACTGTTATCGGCGGAATTTTTGGGATGAATTTTGAACGCATCCCTTTACTGCATAACCAGTGGGGGTTTTTTATTTCCGTGGGCCTGATGCTTTTTATTCCCCTGGTAATGATAAGGGCTTTTAAAAAGCGGGGCTGGTTTTAAAATATTTTTTCAGGAAAAAGTTAGCCCTCTTTTCTTTCAAGTGGTTTTTTAAATACCGGCACAGTGCTACACGGTTCTCCGTACATGATACTTTTTGCAACCGGGCGGATTTTTTTTGTGATTGCCACATACGCCGCTTCGCCTATTGGTAATTCACCACAACCCTTTATTACAACCCGTGCATCTTTGAATTCATCGGTTTCTATCAATTCTATATTACGCAACAAAACATTCTCCTTTGCAAAAGCTTCGCTACCAAAAATTATTTCTTTCGCTACCGGTTGTAAGGCACTTGCAGCAAGCATGTAAGCCCACATCGGTATTACTGCATCGGCTGTGCAGGTAAGGGCTACAATTTTATCCTGGTACACCGATATATCAAGCACCTTTAATTTCTCTCTGAAATCTTTTTCCTTTAATATCAGTTCCATAAAAAGGTAATTCTTCATATCAAATAAAGCCACCGGTTCTTTAGGATAATAATCTTCCAGGTTAAGGGTAATTATGCCACTCTCTGCTACCTTATTTACAAACACGTCGCTCATAGTGCAAAATTAAAACAAAAAGCCGCACCGAAAATTCGGTGCGGCTTTTATCATTATCGTTTAACGGAATTTTTAAAAAAGCTTACTCCGGGTATCTTTAATATCAGCCTGCTTTTTTAACCCTTCATACCAGTTGTTGGCTTCACTTCTTAAGGCGGTAAGGCGTGCTGCCATTTTTTGGGTAGCTACTTCCAATGCTTCAGCAGGTTTATTTTGTATGCTGTTTACTTTTAAAACATAAACGCCACTATTCCCTGCAAATGGTGCAGAGGGTTTTGACTGGTTATCTTTATTAAAACTTGCACCCACAAATTTAGGTTCTACGCCCACGCCATTTATTATTTGTGTTGCCATTGTTACCGATGAATCTGCGCCAGCCTGCATTATTTGCTTGTTATAAGCTGCTGCTGCTGCTTCAAGGGTAGGGTTTGCGCCTAGTTTTGTTTTAATAATTGTTGCCTTTTTTTCGTTTCGTATAATAGCTTCTGCCCCAGTCCTTGCAGTAGCTGCATCCTGTGTGCCTTCTGCTTCTACCTTATCCACTACTGCCACTACAAACTCATCTCCTATACTAAAGGGTTCACTTACACTTCCTTTCTTGGCTTCAAAAGCCCATTTTACCAATTGGCGGGCATCCTGCAAATTTCCCACGCTAAAATCATTTTCTTTTAATAGTGTCGGCACCTGCGTTATACGTAATCCGTTCTTTGCCGCATAAGCGGCTAAAGCTGCAGCATCTTTTTCTCCAGAAGCTTTGGTTGCCTGTAAGCTTGCGTCATTAATTGTCAAATCACTTGCAGTAATTTCTTTTGCAACAAATGCAATCTTATAAGCAGGTTTAAAATTTTGCTGATTTAAAATTTCTATAACATGATATCCAAACTGTGTTCTCACTACATCTTTTGTACCTACGGGTTTATTAAAAGTAAAATCGTTGAATTCAGGCACCATTTTTCCGTATTCAAATGTGCCCAAATCGCCGCCTTTATCTTTACTGCCATCTGAAGAATATTTAACTGCAAGTGCAGCGAAATCTGCGCCTCCCTTTACAGCTGTCAAAATACTATCGGCTAATTTTTTAGCAACAGAATCTTCCATAAGCGGCTGTCCTGTTTGAGGATTATTTGTGGCTATTAATATATGCCTGGCTTTTACGCTGTCCGGTAGTTCTTTGCTGCCCAATACTTTTGCCAATACATAATTTCCATTATCCACATAAGGGCCATACACAGTTCCCTGTGGTTGTTTTAATATTGTATCTAATGCAGCAGAAGTTATTTTTGTCCTTGGTTTATAGGCATCATCAAAATCGATAGCTGATGTATTACGGGCTACAAATGCCTTTGCGTTGGTATCGGTACTAAAAGAAGTTTTTATTTGTGCAACCAGTTCTTTTATTCTTATGCTATCATTTGCATTTGGTAACTGGCTAAAGCTGACATAAGAGATTTTACGGCCGGCCTCCTGTTTAAATAAAGGCGTATGTTTTTCTACATACGTATTAATATCTGCATCTGAAACGGCGACACTGCTGTCGGAAATTTCATTGTACCCAATAGCAACATATGAAATGCTGGCAAAGGTTTTTGCCTCAGTAGTTTCTTTTTCCTGCATCCATGAAGGATAATAAGCACTTGCAGCAATCAGGCCACCATATTTTGTTACGAGGGTAGATAATTTTAAAGGATCTACTATCTGAGCATCTACCGCATCTCTTTGTTCACCTTTAAACTTTTTTATATTTACAATTGCCTCCTGTGCTTTTGCAATATCCAGTTTGCCCGTTGCCGGATCTACCATTCCCTGTTGCTGTAAAAAAGGGTTATTTTGATCATTACTTAATAATATAGCAGATAATTCCTTAGAGGTAAAATTGATTCCCAGTTTTTCTGTCTCTTTAAAGAAAATTTTTTCCGCCACCATCTGGTTCCATAACTGATCTCTTATTTGGTATGTCCTGGTGGTATTTGGCCGCTGGCCAGAGCGTTGCTCTTCCTGGTCTTCCATCATTTTTACCCGCTTATTAAAATCTGCAAGTTCTATATTATCCCCATCTACCTTGCCAACGCTGGAAGAAGAAAGTAAAGAGCCGCTTTTTTTATTATCACTTGTAACTATAAAAGCTATAATAGCCAAAGCAATAGTGCCAGCAAGAATATACCTGTTTTTTTGTATGGATTGAATTATCTGCATTTTATAATTTGTATAAATTTTGGAGGGCAAAAATAGGGTAAAAAAGGATATTAACAAATTGTGGAAAACAGCGTAAAATATAGATGTGTATGAGAGTGCAACAAATTTTGTTTATTATATTAATTATATGCTCGCAATTTTGCAAGTTTATATTTTTTATTGCTGAACCTAGCGGGTATATGGGTATTAATAATTGCAGCGCAGAGATTAATGATGCATATCAGCTATTATCATCCCACCAACAAATGCGTTATTCCTGGAGGAGGTTGATATTTTATGTTATTAACAAGCCTTGTTAAAAAGATGGTTTATTGGTGTATAAGCATTGTTTTTTTTTATACAGCCTCTTAGTAATATGGTTGTAAAATAGATAGATTCTTTCATCCATGGATTTGTGAGAGCATTACACCCATTTTATGCCGATAGTATTAACAGGCTTTAAAAAAAAATGATCTGAATTTTTATCCATTGCTTTTTTTATTAACAGGTGTGTATTAATATTCAATAAAAAATTAAAACATGTTTCATCACTGAAATAATGTTGTTATATAAATTTTAATATAATGTTAATAGCATGTGAATGTAAGTGGGTAAACTAAAAAATTTAACTTTGCAATAGTTTTAAAAAGC
>JBDUCK010000225.1:0-5861 GCA_040003485.1 Ferruginibacter sp.
CCGCTACCAAGTACGGAAAAATTTCTTTTGCAGAATGCATTGCTAAAAATTTAAAGGTAATGGATATGACCGCCTTTACACTTTGCATGGAAAACGATTTACCTATTATTGTTTTTGATATGAATAAGCCTGGTAACCTGATGAGTGTAGTAACGGGGGAAAAAGTAGGCACACTTGTGCGGTAAAAAAATAAAAATATTGAAAAAGAAGCTGTCAAAAATCTTGACAGCTTTTTTATTAAAGCTTACTTTTTTTTAAAACCTTAAACGCTAATTAAAATTACATTAGTACAGCCTTGTAAAACCATCGGCACTCCAGTCTTCGCTGCCTACACCATGATGCACAAAAAATAAGCCTTCGGGATCATACTTCTTTTTTATTATTGCTAACTTACTGTAATTAGAACCCCAGAAAGATTGTTGCCAATCTTTTTGAAAATAGTTACTTTCAGAAACGTATGAGCCTGGATCAGGCGCAATCTTAAGCAATTTTTCCATGGCCTTATTTATTTTTTCGGCGCCTTCACGTGCAGCATTCATATCAGGCTCATGCCCGGGTACATCAGCAAAAGCAGGCGGTCCTTCGCCGGCAATTATGGCAAGTGCAAATGCATTCAACACTGCAGGATTCATAGCAGTGTTTTTTGCCGCTGCAATTTCCTCTTGAGGGGCTCCGGCCAGGCCTTTATTGAAGTGTAATGAGGTTGTCCAGTTTCGGCTGGCAGCAAATATTGCATTGATAAGTTCGGGTTGTTTATTTTTCTCCAGCAATGTAGCGGGCAACCAGGCAGAATGGTAAGCATATAAAAACTGGCCTGCTTCCTGCTTGTTTGATGCCCAGTAAATATTTTCTTCCGGTGCCTGAGGCCGGTCATCGGCGGCAATACTATTAGGCGCATATTTTCTGAGAAAAGCAGGATCCCATAAGTGACGGGCAGGAATTTCAATGATGGTCAGCGGCATTTCAAATGTATAATTTTGTGGCGATCCTTTCACCCAATCTTCCAGTTGCTGCCACGCTCCTTTTGCCTGCTGTTGGGTAAGGCCGTGAAATAACATATTAAAATTGACAGAGTTGTTTGTGTGAAATGATATTGTTTCCCCCCAATGCGGATTAAAAAGTTGGGTGTGGTATTGATTTATTATTTGGCTTATCAGTTTTTTGAACGCCTCATCATCAGTGGCTTTAATGCTACAAAATACAGCTCCAAAATTATCAGGTAGTTCCCGTGTTCTCAAAGTAAGTTTTGTGACTACACCAAAACTGCCCCCACCACCACCCTTTAAGGCCCAAAACAAATCGGGGTTGGTGCAGGCATTGGCAATCTTTACAGATCCGTCTGCTGTTACAATTTCGGCTTGCAATAATGCAGCAGCGGCCAGGCCATAATTTTTTGAAAAACTTCCAAAGCCGCCACCCTGGATCAATCCTGCGACACCAACGGTTGTGCAACCCCCACCTTGAACATACCTGCCAGCTTTTGTTGTAACTGCATCATAGGCCTGCAGCCAGAGTGCTCCGGCTTCAATGCTTACTGCAGGTAGCGGCGCTTGTTCAGCCGTGCAGCCTTGCGGAACAAAACTTTCATGTACCACAATTTTATTCATCGCTTTCGTCCATACGAGTAAAGAATCAGCGGCATTTGAAGTACCCTGGTAGCTATGTCCGCCACCTTTTACCACCAACCGTAAATTATTTGTACGTGCAAAATTAATAGCAGCTACTATGTCAGCAGTACCTGTAGCAGCCACTGCATAAACACTGGGTTTCGATTGCCATGCATTCAACCAACCGGAAGTTTGCGTAAGTGCTGGATTATCTCCGATAAAGTATGGATTTTTTAAGTTTTTGAAAAAGTCGGCACAGGCTGTATTAGCCACCGAATTTTTGCAAGCGGCCAAGGGTGATTCAATTTTTACCAGGTTACCATTTATTGCTTCGTTTAATTGTTTCCATTTTTCAGGAGAAGGCCAAAGCGTATCACCGGGGCGGACACGTTTAAATTTTTTTGATAGCTCAAAAAAACTTCCCGTGGATGCAAAGCTGTTTGTTGAAATGGTGGGCAATAATAGTGCACCTTTTAAAAATCTTCTTCTGCTTATTGCCATTGTAAATTTATTTTATCAATTTGTAATTTTTTTTGTATTGCAGCATTCATTGTTATATAAATACTGTCAATCTAAAGGGCGTAGTGAAAGCAGTTTTTTACAAGGCCTGGTTAGATTAATTGAATATGAAGATAAACACAAAAAGCGAAATAAAATCAGGCCAGGTATGGGTAAACTGGTCTCGGTTTTTCCGATTTAAAAGCTGTAAATACTAATAACGAACCTTTAATGAAATGGTATACTATTAAAAAATTGGGTTTATATAAGAACAAGAAATGAAGTATAAAAAGTGAATAAAAATTCCTAAGTGTCATAAATTTTATAGTAGTGATACTGCAGGATTGAAAAAAAATTTGCAGTAAGAATCAAACAGCATAATTTACCCATACAATTAAAATGCTATGATCACAGAAAAGCAATTGCAACAGTTAAAAGCAGAAAATGAATTACTGATCTCGGAACTGGAAGAGATGAATGAATTGATAAAGCTAAAGGAGCAAGAACTGGAAGAACTGAAAAATAATGCAACAAACATAAAAGAAATGCAGAGCCGGCTTGATATGAACCTGCTTCAGTTTGAACAAATGCAAAATAATATTGGCCAAAAGCAACAGGAAGCAGAAGGGGCATCCTTAAGAATGGAAGAGCTGGAACAAGAGCTGTACAATTCTATTAAAATAGAAAACAGGTACAATAATATACTGGATGAGCATGTAAGCCTCCAGGCAAATTTATTAGATACCAACAATGAATTAGAAGCCGCCGCCGCAATGTATAAAAAAGCGCAGCAATTAAAAACTGCCCTCACTCAAACACAAAGCCGTCTTGACATGGCAGAAATGGAAATAAAGAATCTTGGAGAAGAGCTGGCAGAAACTAAAGAACTCAATTTATTGCTCCGGGAAAAGAAAATATAATAATTTAAAACTCAACACTTGCAAAGCCCACAGGTATGAATTATATTAGTTATCTAAAACGTAACTGATTATGAATATAATTGAAAGAATAAAAAACATTATTGTATCTCCAAAAACAGAGTGGGAAAAAATTGCCATAGAAAATCAATCTATGTCTAATGTTATCACATCTTATGTATTGCCCCTTACTTTAATTGGCGCCGTGGCAGCATTTATCGGGTATGGCCTTATTGGAATTGATACTGGTTTTTTAGGTATCAGAATAAAAGGAATGGATTGGGGGCTTTACATGGCAATTAATAAATTTATTACCGGCATACTTGCTGTAATCATCTGCACATACGTAGTAGATATGCTTGCTCCTTCTTTCGGTTCAGAAAAAAATCTGAACAGATCGGCGCAACTTGTAGCCTATGCGTATACCCCTGCAATGATTGGCGCTTTTTTAAATGTGGTGCCAATGCTGGGGATTATTGGTAGCCTGTGTGGATTGTATGGTATTTATTTATGGTACCTGGGTCTTGGCCCAATGAAAAAGACACCGGAGGATAAAAAAGTAGTTTACCTCGTTGTGTCTATTTTAGTATTGATAGTTATATCATTTATTATAGGCCTGGTTATGAACAGAATCCTGGGAAGTATATTTGGCGTAGGGGCTTTCGGAACCGGATTGGGATATAAAATGTAAAGTGATTTTTTAAAATAATTTAAAGCCATCTTGTTAAAGGTGGCTTTTTATTAACCATAATTAATTAAGCTTTGCTGTAAAATTGTTACTAATGAATTCAATTGCCGATATAAGAAAAGACTACAAGCTGCAAACCTTAAGTGAAACAGAGGTGGAAATTGATCCCTTCAGCCAGTTTAATAAATGGTGGAATGAAGCTATCAATAGCAATATTGAAGAAGTAAATGCCATGACATTGGCTACAGCAGATATAAATGGAAAACCATCTGCAAGAATTGTTTTATTAAAAGGATTTGATGTGAATGGGTTTATTTTTTTTAGCAATTACCATAGCCACAAGGCAAAAGATATGGAAGCCAATGCACAGGTGAGCCTGGTATTTTTCTGGAAAGAACTGGAACGTCAAATAAGGATAGAAGGAGAAGTATCAAAAATAAGTTTGGAGGAAAGCGATAACTATTTTAAATCCCGCCCGCAAGCAAGTAAAATTGGAGCCTGGGCCTCACCACAGAGCAGCGTTATTTCTTCCCGGGAAATAATAGAAGCCAATGTTGCAGAAGTAGAAAAAAATTTTGCAGGAAAAGAAATAGAGCGGCCTCCACATTGGGGTGGTTATATTGTAAAGCCTTCTCTTATTGAGTTTTGGCAGGGCAGGCGCAGTCGTTTACACGACCGCATTCAATACACAAAAGAAGCCGCCCATTGGAATATAGAAAGGCTTGCTCCTTAGGAATAGATAATGGATAATTGATAGTAAAAGCAATTTCTGTTATAGGCAATTATCCATTATCCATTAAACCATTATCCATTAACTATGCTTTTTTTGCAGGAGCTGCTTTTTTTGCCGCTTCATTTTTTGCTACGGTTGCTTTTGATTTTGCCGGCCTCGATTTCCCGAATGATCCTGCAGTTATTTTTCCTTTTTTTGTTTTAATATCGCCACGTCCCATAATATTTTTTTTATTTTTTCTGAATGATTATAAAAAAAAGCAAGATACAGCGGCATCTTGCTTTTTTAATGATTTGAAAGAGCTTAGATTTTAGCGGATAATTCTTTACCTGCTTTAAACTTAGCAACTTTTTTTGCTTTGATTTTGATAACAGCGCCCGTTTGTGGATTACGTCCGTTACGTGCCGCTCTTTTTGATACCGAGAAAGTACCAAACCCAACTAATGTAACTTTGTTACCACTTTTTAATGTCTTTGTTACAGCTTCTACAAAAGAATCTACAGTGGCATTTGCCTGAGTCTTTGTGATGCCTGCGTCGTCAGCAATTTTTGCAATTAATTCAGCTTTGTTCATAATAAGTTTTTTGAGATTTTATAGTGCAACAAATATAGAAGGTTTTTAATTGCAACAAAATTTATTTTTCATAAAAATAAAAAATTAAAAGACGCTACAATCCACCATACGCAGGCATTCTGAACTAAATCATCCTGTTTATAATTGAAACACAAACGAAGGGACTTTTACTGAAATGCTGTACAGCAAAAGGTTACAGCGTATTACTGCTTCAAATCCTTTGTGAATGCGGCTTCCCGCTGCCGTATAAATCCTGTTTTAATTTTAAAGTGCTGTATTTTTTTCTTTTGCACAATTAGTTCACAACCTTCATAAGCGACCGGAAAGAAATGAATTTACTGCCCCATTTATCAAATGCTTTTTGCCGCATTCCGGCTGCAGATTTTTCAATATAAAGATTGTACACCGCTTTGCTTTCTGCAAAATACTGAACCGCATAAGTTGGCCCATCTGTATCATCTGTTTCCAATAACTGTGAAACAACAGCATCATAAAAACAACCTGTTGCTTTCATTTCTGGTATATGCTCTTCCTGTATCCATTGCAACCATTCTGTTGCAATAGAAGGATCTACTTTTGTAGTTACGTTATAAATAATACCCCCTCTCTTTTCTGGTGGGGGAACCGAAGCTTTATGATCGTTTGTATTTTCTCTCACTGATAAATAGTTAAATTTTAATTTCTAAATAAATCGGGCAGTGGTCGCTATGTTTTACATCATGGTAAATGTCAGCAGCTACTAATTGATCTTTCAGCGGAGTAGTTACGGTAATATAATCTATACGCCATCCTTTATTATTCAGCCGCACAGTAGGGAAACGCTGGCTCCACCAACTGTAGCGATG
>JBDUCK010000022.1:0-19766 GCA_040003485.1 Ferruginibacter sp.
TGGCTGATCATGATTGCCGAGATAAATGGTTCCCCATCCTTTGTCGGCAAAAACATTATCCCATTTGCTATAAATTTTTTTAAAGGTAGTAAGGCTATATCCACCTGGATCCATCTGTTTGAATTGGCCTGGCAAATAGCCAAGCCCCATTCCTTCAAAATGATAAAGCATATTTAATTCTTTCCGTTCAGGATCTACAAAGTTATGGGCTGTTTTAGCAGTTACACCCACAGCTTCTGCCACCGACATAACATCATATTTGGTGAGCGTTTCTTTATTCATTTCTTTTAAATACTTGTGTAGATGAAGGCCATCGGCGTAGTAAGCAATATAATCTCCTTTATATTTTTCAGGCAGTTCAGGAAATGAAGGGTCTTTAGAAATTAAGGAAATAACGTCCATTCTAAAACCATCAACGCCTTTTTTAAACCAGAAATTCATCATTTCATAAATGGCCTGGCGAAGTGTTGGATTCTCCCAGTTAAGGTCCGGCTGTTTCTCTGAAAAATAATGCAGGTAATATGCATTGGTTGCGTTATCAAATTTCCATGCGCTTCCATTTACATCAAAAAAACTAAAGCGGTGGGGCGGCCTTCCTTTTTCTGCATTCCACCAGTGATAGTAATTCCGGTAGAGATTCTCTCTTGATTTTTTTGATTCCTGAAACCATATGTGCTCATCACTGCTGTGGTTTACCACGAGGTCAAGCACCAGTTTTATTTTTCTGTCATGCATACCTTTTAGCAGCGCATCAAAATCTTTCATGGTGCCAAACTCTTTCATGATGCCACGGTAGTCGCTGATGTCGTAACCATTGTCATCGTTAGGGGAGCTGAATATCGGGTTAAGCCAGATCACATCAATACCGAGACTTTTTATGTAATCAAGTTTTTGTATGATGCCTTTAAGATCGCCAATACCATCGCCATTGGTATCTTTAAAACTCCTGGGATATATTTGATACACTACCGCTTCTTTCCACCATTTACTGTGGTTGTTATTTTGTGCCAATGTTTTTTTTGTAATCATAAAAAAATGAAACGCAGATTAATCTAATTCAGAAATTGACGCCTTAATTTTTTCCCGGTTTTTTATTTAACCTTTTCTTCAAGCAAAAGAAAAGAATATGGGCCAATCACGAGGTACTCATGATCCTCCCCCAGGAGATATTCTTTTTGTTCCCAATGGTCGAATAGGCGAACAGGAGATATTCCATTCGCTTTAAAAGCATACCAGGTAAGATGCCCAGGGCGGTCGCTGAAATTAAATACACAAAATAACCGTTCGGCCCCCTGGCTTCGTATAAAGCCTGCCACATGAATATTATGCGGCGTCATCCATACAAGATTACTGTGGTCTGCCGTTACAGTGAGTTTTTTTCTGATACTCAGCAACCGTGCAGTTGCTGAAAAGATCTGCTCCTCTGCAGTACCTTTTTTATTGATCAGTTCATTTTTTTTCCAGTTAATAACCGGGCGGTGCATCCAGCGATTATCATAACTTTTAGCGGCATCAGCCAGGTAAGAATAATCATTAGTATAAGCTGCTTCATCGCCATAAAATATCATGGGCATACCGCCGATAAAAAAGCTCATTGCCTGCATCAATACTATTTTTTTTATGGAAAGACCGATCTCTTTTTCATCATTATTTTTCATTGATTTTTCCAAACCACAGAGTGAGGCCAGGGAGCCGCTTATCCGGGCATCACCGGTTTTCGGATTGTAAGAAAACAAAGTACCTGCAGAAAGTGATGCGCTGTAATTGCCGGAATAATAATTTTTTAAAAACTGGCGGTGCTCATACGCATTCTGGCCTGCCTGTTCAATCATGTAATCATCATAGCCTAAACCTATATCATCGTGGCAGCGGGTGTAAGTAATCCAGCTTGTGCCTCTTGGTTTTTGAAGCAGTATAGATTGCGCTGCCAGCATTACTTTTATTTCGCCGGTAGCCAGCGCATCCCATTGCAAAGCCATTTGTGCAGCATTATAAGCAAAGTCGCATTCCTGTGCTTTAAACATACCTGTTCCAAAATAATTTATCATAGCTGCAGGGGCTACAATTGCTTCCCCTAACAAAGCCATACCAGGTGTTGCCACCATTACACATTGTTTGATAAGCCGCAACAAAGTATGCGCTTTTGGAAGATTCTGGCAAGTGGTCCCAACCTGTTTCCATATAAAAGCCGGGGCATCAATGCGCAAGACATCTACACCCAGGTTGGCATAGAAGAAAATGTTTTCCAGCATGGAAACAAAGACCGATGGATTGGTATAATTTAAATCCCATTGATAGCTGTGAAACACCGTCATCACCCATTTATTACACTCCCGAACATAAGTAAAATTTCCCGGAGAACTTTCTGGAAAAACTTCGGGCATAGCTCTTTCAAATTCATCGGGAATAGATCGGTCGCTATACATGTAAAAATAATCCTGGTATTCCTGTTCCCCCTGTTTTGCTTTTTGTGCCCACTCATGTTGCTGTGAGGTGTGATTAAGAACAATGTCTATCATCAGGTGCATATTCTCTTTGATCATTTTTTGCTGGAGCGTTTTCAGTTGAGAAAGCGTACCAAACCGATCATCTACTTTTCTAAAATCTGAAACAGCATACCCGCCATCGCTTTCCCCTTTTGGGCTTTCAAACACTGGCATCAGGTGGAGAAGATTCACACCAAGCGTTTTAAAGTAGTCAAGCTTAGCCTGCAGGCTTGGAAGGTTGCCGCAAAAACGATCAACGTATAAACTCATGCCCGCAAGCTGGTTGCTTAAAAACCAGCCTTCTTCCTTAAGCTTTTGAAGATCTTTTTTTTTCAGTTGTGCAGAACGATTGATGTAGCTGGTTGTAACACAAACAATCATTTTGTCAAATAATTCTTCTGCCTTAGGATGATGCTCATAAATTTCATTGTACAGCAAACGTATGATCGGTATGTTGGATAAAAACCTGGCATGCATCAACTGGTCTTTAGTATGAATATCCACGGCCTGGGCTGCTAAAATATTTTCTAACTGTTTATAAAGTTGATGGTCGTACATTTTCTTTACAGGGATTAATCAAAAATCTGGTTGTTAAGATGTTTGAAAGCTTCCATCGCACCCATGTACTCACAGGTACGGGCACCTGCTTTATTTCCATTGACAACAATCTTTCTCCATTCTACATTACTTAATGCTTGTATTGTCGGCAGAGAGAAGTTACAAAGCTGGTATAATAATGCGCCGACAAAGGCATCGCCGGCGCCGGTTGTATCTACGGGGGTTATCGGTATACTTGGAATAGTTTCGATGTTATTTTGATGCACCAGTATTGTGCCTTCTTTGCCGAGTGTGATGGCAAATGTCGCCTTGGTTTTTTCGGCTAAAATTGCAGCGGCATCATTCACTGATTTGCTGCCGGTGATAAGCATAGCCTCTTCATCGCTAACTTTAAAAAAGTGGCAGTGCTTCATAAAATGCCAGGACTGTTCAACAAAAGTCTCGGTATTATTTTTAAATAATAAATGCCGATAATTAGGGTCAAAGCTGATAAATATATTTTTAGCAAGGGCCTTCTGTAATAAACTTTTATATGCCACTTGCAAAGGACCGGGGAGAAAACCGGTTGCAGAGCCAAAGTGGATAATGGAAAATTCCTCCAGGTTAATGCTGTCTAAATCACCTTCGCTCAATTGCCCATCTGCGCCACGGTTAAAAACAAAGTCACGTTCCCCATCCTGCATCAGCGAAACAAACGCAAATGTTGTAAAAAAGTTTTTATCCTGGATCATCCAAGTAGTGGACACACCAAAATCTTTCATTGTATCTATCAATTGCTGACCAAATGGATCTGCGCCTACTTTAGCTGCCAGCACCACATCGCCGCCAAGTGCAGCAATTGCAGCCGCAACATTTGTAGGGGCACCCCCCGGTTTTTTTAAAAAATTTTCTCCTTTATTTAGCGTAGAGCCTGTGTCGGTGCATATCATATCAATCAAGGCTTCTCCAATGCAAAGTATTTTACCACTGTTCCCTTTAGGGGAACTTAGATTGTCACTTTCTTCATTATTCGTTTTTTTATTTATGCTCATATAATTAATGCTTTTTGATAACAAAAATTAATTTTCATATTTATTCTTTTATTGCCGTGCTTAATGAGCCCCACTCATATTAAGTGTTACATCAATTTCAACATCTGTTTTATTTGATTTTATAAGCATGGTTGCAAATGCAGCAAGTAATAAAAATACTCCTGCAAAACTTATTGCCTTTCCGGGATCATTCCCTAAAAAATGCTTGAGCACAAAACCAAAAGTAATATTCTGAAGTATCATCGGGATCACAATCATCATATTGATGATACCCATGTATACTCCATATCTTTCTTTAGGAATATTATTAACTACCATTAAATAGGGTATGCCCATCATGCTTGCCCAGGCAATACCAAAGCCGGTCATTGGTGCAAATAATAAATATTTATTTTCAATGTGTGGAAAGATGAGTAAGCCAATGCCAGCCATAATAAGGCATACTGTGTGCACTAATTTTGGACTATATCTGCGGGCCAGCCCCACGAGGGCAAAGGCAGAAAGAAACGTTGCGATATTATACCAACCATTTACAAGCCCGGTCCACCCAACAGCTTCTTCATACAATAATTTATTGCCTGCAGGTGTTGTTTTCCAAACAGATTGTGCAATACTTTTTGAGGCATTCTGCCAATAACAAAACAAAGCATACCATTGAAATAAATACACCAGTGCTAATTGCCACATTACTTTAGGCATGTGTTTTATAGAAGAAAAAATTTCTTTTAGGGGCCCGATAAGACCGCCCTTACTGGCTTTCAGAATTTTTAATTCCTCCTCCGTAGGCGGTATTTCTGGTGTTTTATAAATAGACCAGCTTACTGAAGCGATGGAACAGATTGAACCCAGGAAAAAAGAAGCAAACACCCAGTAGGGTATTTTTCCATGATCACCATGTATATTTTTTTGAAAGAAGAATAAAGAAACATTTGCCAGCGTAATGCCTAAACCTGTAAAAAAACTTTGCGTGAGAAAACCCGTAGCATGTTGTTCCGGTGGTAATTTATCGGCGATCAAGGCACGGTAGGGTTCCATTGCAGTGTTGTTTGCAGCATCTAAAATCCATAATAAACCTACAGCCATCCACAACGTACTGCTGAAAGGATAAAGAAATAAACAGATGCTGCAGAACAATGCACCAACAAAAAAATAAGGTTTCCTGCGGCCAAAACGGGGATGCCAGGTTTTATCACTTAGGGCACCAATGAGTGGTTGTATAAGCAACCCGGTAATAGGCCCCGCTAAATTTAATATGGGAATCTGGTCGGGCGAAGCACCTAAAAAATCGTAAATAGGATTTACGGCACTCTGTTGTAACCCAAAGCTGTACTGTATTCCAAAGAACCCTACATTCATATTTATGATCTGGGAAAAACTGAGGCGTGGTTTTATTAATGACATTGGCAATAGTTAGATTAGTTATTTAAGCCGGAGTATTTTAAAATATGTAGTTGATATTTTAAAGATAAATCTTTTAGTAAATATAAAATAAGATAATACCTCTTTAGATATGCCTGGATTTAATTGTATATTCGGAACATAAATTCTAACAAAACCTGCCATGAACAACTGGAGAATAAAAGTTTCCCTATTTCTTAATTATTTTGTTTTTGCCATTTTGCTTAACAGCTCCGGTATAGCTATCCTGCAGGTACAGAACAATTTTGGTGTTACTAAAAATGCTGCTGCCTGGATAGATCCCTGTAAAGATTTAGCTATAGCTATAGTTTCTTTTCTTATATCATCCTACATAGTGCGGTTTGGATATAAACGTGCCATGCTGTTTGCATTAGGAATTATTACTGGTGTTTGTTTTATTATTCCCAATACTCCGGGCTTCTTTGCTATAAAATTATTATTTGTTGCAGTGGGTTCCTGCTTTGCATTAATTAAAATGAGTGTATACAGCACTATCGGGATTGTAACTAAAGATTCTAAAGAGCATATAAGCCTGATGAATTTTATAGAATCTTTTTTTATGGTAGGCAACCTTTCTTTATATTTTATTTTTAGTTCGTTTGTAGATAATTCAAATCCGCAATCTACGGAGTGGCTGAATGCATATTACTGGATAGGAGGTTTAGCCCTACTTGCATTTATCTTATTATTGTCTTCACCACTTGATGAATCTTTGGCAAAAACCGATGCCGATGAACCGGCCCGTGCAGGGTTTGGAGATATGTTTAAACTGATTGGCAAGCCGGTTGTACTGGCTTTTATTTTTTCTGCTTTTTTTTATGTGTTGATAGAACAAAGCATCCAGAATTTTTTACCTACGTTCAATAATAAAGTGCTTTTATTGCCTGCAGTGTTAAGCATCCAGATGGGTAGTATCCTGGCGGGTTCTACAGCATTAGGGCGATTCCTGGCAGGTATTATTTTAAAAAAACTGAATTGGTTCTATGTACTGATCGGCTGTCTTTTATTGGCAGCAGTTTTAATTTTGGTTGCAATGCCGCTTGCAAAAGACCAGGGAGGTAAAAACATTACCGGGTGGTTAGATGCACCAATTGCAGCTTATATTTTCCCCTTGATCGGTTTAATACTGGCACCAATATATCCTGCAATTAATTCGGTGATCTTAACTTCTTTGCCAAAACCAAAACACGGGGTAATGTCAGGATTGATAATTATTTTCTCAGCAATTGGCGGCACTACCGGTTCATTAGTTACGGGTTATTTGTTTGATAAATACAGCGGGCAGACAGCATTTTATTTTACATTGATACCGATAACGATACTTATTATCAGCCTTACTGTATTTAAGCGGCTGCAAAAAAAATCAGCAGGTGCAGATACGTACCTTCAAAAAAACATAGTTCACTGATAAAAAGCTTTAAAAAAATTAATGATAGTTAAAGACATTTTTTCTTTGGGAGAATTGTTTGAAAACGTTCAGTTGGAAAGTATTTTTCCGGATGGTAAAACTTTTGTCGATAGCATACCTAAGTCGGCTCTTTCGGATATTCTTAAGGATTATGAAACTAAAAAAAATGAGACAGGGTTTCACCTGGGATCATTTGTTGAAGCTTATTTCTCTCCACCAAAAACTTATTCAACAAAATATGTAAGCGTTGCAGGCCGGCCTATTGTTGAGCATATAAAAATGCTTTGGGATGAATTAATCAGGCAGCCTGAAGAAGAAGAAAGTTCTTTAATACCATTGCCACATCCATACATTGTGCCTGGCGGCCGTTTCAGGGAAATTTTTTATTGGGATAGTTACTTCACTATGCTGGGTCTACAGGTTTCCGGGAGAACGGAACTGATTGAAAATATGGTAAATAATTTTTCTTTTCTCATCAATAAATTCGGATACATTCCCAATGGCAACCGCACTTATTTTTTGGGACGATCCCAACCGCCATTTTATGCCTCCATGATACAGTTACTTAGCGAAATAAAGGGTGAAAATATTTTAATTGATCACTTACCCCAGCTTGAAAAAGAATATGCTTTCTGGATGAAAGGAAGTGAAGGATTAAGTGAAAAAAATACTTCCATTCACCGTATTGTGTTTATGCCCGACGGAAGCCGGCTGAACCGCTATTGGGATGAAAATGATACCCCCCGTGAAGAATCATACAAAGAAGATATTGAGCTGGCAGAAAATGTATCAGATAAAAAAAGTTTATTCAGAAATATACGTGCCGCCTGTGAGTCAGGCTGGGATTTTTCTTCCCGGTGGTTTAAAGATGAAGGTAATTTTTCTAGTATCCATACAACTGAGATCATTCCTGTAGATCTGAATTGCCTCTTATTTGATCTTGAACAAACAATTGCAAAAGCATATCAATTAAAAGGGAATAAATCTGCAGAAGAAAAATATTTAACGGCCGCAAATAAACGCAAAGCTACAATAGAAAAATATTGCTGGAACAACGCCGAAGGCTTTTATTTTGATTATGATTTTAGCGCAGGCACTCAAAAAAAATCATTAACCTTAGCGGGTGCTTTTCCATTATTTTTTCAAATAGCTGCAAAGCAACAGGCACAGGGTGTTGCAGATACTTTGCAAAAGCATTTTTTATCTGCCGGTGGGTTGCAAACAACAACCGTAACAACAATTCAGCAATGGGATTCTCCCAACGGTTGGGCGCCTTTGCATTGGATAGCCATTAAGGGCCTTACAAATTATGGCCACGCAGAATTGGCAGCCGATATTGCACAACGCTGGATGAACATCAACAAGAAAGTATATGAAAATACCGGCAAGATGATGGAGAAATATAATGTGGTAGCAACAGATCTTGCTGCCGGTGGTGGTGAATATCCTTCGCAGGATGGGTTTGGCTGGACTAATGGCGTATACCTGGCTTTAGCCGCAATGTATAAAAAGGATAATTAACTGGTCATTCAATAGGACCATGTATTTTTTTACGTTGTCAAGACCACCGTTCCACTGGTAGTTACTGTTTGCTCCAGGTCGCACCTGGCTTCTATTTACCATACAAACGCCTCGTTGATAAATGTGGAATGAATTACCCTAATGACATTTTGTAAAAAGCTGAGTCTCAAAATAATTCCCGTATAAACCAATAAAAAATATCAAAAAATATCCCTATTATCTGGCGTGGAACTTGTACCATTTAATGTGAAACTTATTGTCTTATAAATAATGAATTTGTATCCGGTTAAAAAAATACATTATGAAAGAAAGTAAAATTGCAAAAATGGGGATGATTAACATGTTGAGCGAAATTAAGAATCCATTAACTAATATCAGGTTGTGTATAGAGCTACTTGAATCAGGCGATCATACTAATGACACAAAAGGTTATTATGCTATTATAAAAAATAATGCTCTTAAAATAGAGACGTCTATAAGGGATATTTATGCAACTTTCAAGGAACATGGCTTTGCATTATATCTTCCGGGTGATGAGCCTGGTGGTGAAAGAAAACTAAGTTTGTAAAGATATTTTTTCTACTTCTGTAATACATACTCATTTATTTTCTACTGCAAATTTCGCTATATAATATTACTTCATCCGCTGTTCTTTTACATTTATAATCTAAAGATTTATCATGATAATTTTTAGCATAACTCTGTAGGCGAAATTATTAGATTATCTTTCTGCAGTTTATATTTTATAGTGTAGAAATGTAAGAGAAAAATGTAAAGTATACTTCATCTATACAAGCTTTGCAAATTAAAGGTATTTGAATGGACGATCTAATAGCGGCACGACTGCAGATGGGCATTTCACTGGGCTTCCACATTATATTTGCCTGCATAGGGATGACGATGCCTGTACTAATGGCCTTTAGTGAATGGCGGTGGTTGCGTACCGGCAAGCAGGCTTATCTTGATAATACAAAAGCCTGGTCTAAAGGAGTAGCTATTTTTTTTGCGGTGGGTGCAGTATCGGGTACGGTGCTGGCTTTTGAGTTGGGGCTGCTATGGCCACAATTTATGCGTCATGCCGGTCCAATTATTGGTATGCCGTTTTCCTGGGAAGGCACGGCTTTTTTTATAGAGGCTATTGCATTAGGGATATTTTTATACGGCTGGAACAGGCTGAACAGGTGGGTACATTGGGCTGCAGGTATTGTTGTCGGTATTTCAGGGATACTGTCCGGCATTTTTGTGGTAGCCGCTAATGCATGGATGAACAGCCCTTCTGGTTTTACATGGGCCAATGGGAAAGCTATAAATATAGATCCGGTAAAAGCTATGTTCAACGATGCATGGCTCTCTCAATCGATACATATGGTATTAGCTGCTTTTGTATCTACGGCTTTTGCCGTGGCAGGTGTACATGCCTTTTTAATAATAAAAAAGGGAGCAAATAAATTTCATCGCCACGCAGTAAAAACGGCTTTAATATTTGGCTCCGTAGCTGCAATATTACAACCCTTGAGCGGTGATTTTTCAGCAAAAGATGTAGCAAAAAGACAACCCGCTAAACTTGCAGCGCTGGAAGGATTATATAAAACGAGTAAACCTGCAGACCTTATCATCGGCGGCATACCCAATGATAAAGAACAAAAAGTTAATTATGCCATTCGTATTCCCGGGGGGTTAAGTTACCTGGCAAAAGGAGATGCCAGCGCTGAAGTAACGGGTCTTGATAAATTTGCAAAAGAAGACCGGCCACCTGTAATTATTACGCACATTGCCTTTCAGCTTATGGTTATCATCGGTTTCCTGCTGGCGCTTGCGGCTGTTTTATATATTATTTTCAGCTTAAAATGGAGGCAGGTATTATTAAAGAAATGGTGGCTTTGTTTCATCGCATTTACCACGCCGCTTGGTTTTATTGGGGTAGAAGCCGGCTGGACGGTAACCGAAACAGGGCGCCAGCCCTGGATTATTTATGGGATCATGCGAACGAAAGATGCCGTCTCTACCATGCCGGGGCTGCATTACTCCTTTTATGCAATTACTACGGTATATATACTGCTTAGCTTTATCATTGTGTGGCTTATGCGCCGGCAGATATCCACCATTAAAAAATATTATCCAAGTGCTAATAATAAATAAATGCTCAGCTTAATCATTATAATTCTTGGAACTACTTTTCTGCTTTATACACTTTTAGGGGGAGCTGATTTTGGAGCCGGTATAGTAGAAACCTTTGCAGGAAAAAAAGAAGAGGGAACCATTACAACAGCTATGGCGCCAGTATGGGAAGCCAATCATGTATGGCTTATCCTTGCGGTCGTTATACTGTTTACCGGTTTTCCGCAAGTGTATGCTTTATTATCTTTGGTCTTACATATACCGTTGATGCTGGTGCTGCTTGGAATTATATTCCGTGGCTCTGCTTTTATCTTCAGGCAGTACGATGTAGTTCAGGATAATTCACATAAATATTATACACTGCTCTTCCGTATTTCCAGTTTTATAACACCTGTTTTTTTAGGTATGGTGCTGGGTGCAATGGTGCTTGGCAGAATAACATTAGACCATTCTAAAAGTTTTTTGGAAGTTTTTATATTTCCATGGTTCAATATTTTTTGTATTGCTATGGGAATATTCTCGGCTAGTCTTTTTGCCTATATCTCGGGAATTTTTTTGGTTGGCGAAGCTGAAAATGACGTGGAAAGGAAAATGTATGCCCGGTTTTCTAAGAGGGCTATGCTTACAACTATGCTTATGGGCCTGCTGGTATTTGGTGCAGCATATTTAAATGGCCACAACCTGGTAAAGGAATTTTTACAATCGGTTTACAGTATTGTAACCGTTTTTTTAGCAACACTACTTTGCCCGGCGATATGGCATTTTTTGAACAAAGAAAAAAATAAAACACTTTATTTAAGAGTTGGAGTAGGTATGCAGGTAACACTCATTCTTATCGGTTGGTTCTTTATTCAATTTCCTGTTTTAATAAAAATACATGATGGCGAAAACCTGACATTTTTTAATACACAGGCACCTGATGCTACTTTAAAACAGTTATTAATTGCATTGATTGCAGGGTTAATATTGATTGTTCCCGGGTTTATTTATTTATTCAGGATATTCAAAATAAGGGGTAGTTGATACTGCAGCTAATACAACTTGTAAACCATTTTAACATTTAGCTTACACCATCCACTTTCATTTCTTTTTTTATTTTTAATACCAATCCCTGCAATACTTTACCCGGGCCACATTCTGTAAAATAATCAGCACCATCGGATACCATTGCCTGCACACATTGCGTCCACATAACGGCACCGGTTAGCTGGCTAATAAGGTTTTCTTTAACCAATGCCGGGTCACTAACTGCTTTAGCAACTGCGTTTTGATATACCGGGCATATTGGTTTATTAAAAATGGTATTATTAATAGCTTCAGCAAGCTCTTCTTTTGCAGGCAACATTAATGGTGAATGAAAGGCACCACCCACAGGCAATACCAGTGCTCTTTTTGCACCGGCATCTTTCATCTTGCCGCAGGCAATTTCAATTCCTTTTAGGCTACCGCTGATAACCAACTGGCCGGGGCAATTATAATTTGCAGCCACTACAACTTCTCCTAATTCATTAGAAATATGCTGGCAGATTTCTTCCACTTTTGCATCATCCAGCCCCAGAATTGCCGCCATTGTAGATGGATTTAATTCGCAGGCCCGCTGCATGGCTTTTGCCCTTATGGAAACCAGTGTTAAAGCATCTGCAAAACTCAGTGTTTTATTGGCCACTAATGCAGAAAATTCTCCAAGGGAATGCCCGGCTACCATATCTGGTTTCGCATTTTCGATGCTCATAAATGCCGCCACAGAATGAATGAAAACAGCCGGCTGCGTAATATTAGTTTGTTTTAGGCTTTCATCTGTGCCGGTAAACATGGTTTCCGATATTGGAAAGCCCAAAATTTCATTGGCTTCTTCAAAAATTTTGTTTGCAGTTAAATTATTGTCATAAAGATTTTTTCCCATGCCGGTAAATTGAGCGCCCTGTCCGGGGAAAATATATGCGTGTGCCATTTTCATACTTTTAGAATACAAATAAAATGAAAAATCCCCAAAAATTCGGGGACTAATTTAAAAATGATGTTTGGTAGATTTAGCTTTAATGCAGCTTTGCACTTATCAACTTTAGAAATTCGCTCCTTGTTTCATTTTTTTCAAACTGGCCAAAGAAAGCAGAAGTGGTAGTTACCGAATTTTGCTTTTGTACACCTCTCATCATCATGCAAAGATGAGATGCTTCAATTACCACTGCTACGCCATGAGGATTTAAAGATTCTTTAATGGCAGTAAGGATCTGGTGTGTTAATCGTTCCTGCACCTGTAACCGGCGGCTATACACATCTACTACACGGGCAATTTTGCTTAGTCCTGTAATATAACCGTTTGGGATATACGCAATATGTGCTTTGCCATAAAAAGGCAGCATGTGATGCTCACACATGCTGTACAATTCAATATCTTTTACAATTACCATCTCACTTACATCTTCATGAAATTTTGCCGAGTTAAGGATTGCTTTTGCATCTAAATTATAACCCTGTGTCATGTATTGCATAGCTTTTGCAATTCTTTCAGGAGTTTTTTGTAAACCTTCTCTTTCGGCATCTTCTCCTAAAAGCGAAATACTATCTTTATAATTTTTCATTAATGATGAAGTTATGTCATCATCATACTGTTCAATTTTTTTATAGGCCATAAAATAAGGTATTATAGTTTTTTTGTAATCTTCTAAACCGGGTATTCAACAAAATTTCTTTCGGTTTCATATAAGCGAACCTGAATTTCTAAATTATCATTTATTTGGGGCCGCAATAAATTATAAATAACAACTGCAATGTTTTCCGCCGTGGGATTTAAATTCTTAAACTCTACACAATCTTCATTAAGATTTTTATGGTCAAACTTTTCCAGTACATATTCTTGTATAATGTTACTTAATAATTTTAAATCCATGAGGTAACCTGTCTGCCCGTCTATCTCCCCTGTGAGTTTTATTACCAGGTCATAATTGTGGCCGTGATAATGAGGGTTGTTACATTTTCCAAAAACGGCATCATTGGTGGCTTCATCCCATGCCGGATTATGTAGCCTGTGTGCAGCATTAAAATGTTCTTTGCGGTAAACTGATATTCTTTCTTTCATCAAATAATGCCTGATTTAATAAACTGTTTGCAGAAAGATTGATAAAAAATAAGGATCGCTTCTTTCTACAGCGTTAGAATTATGTATTACAATTAAATGTACATATTGTTTGCAGTCAAAAGATTTAATCACCAAAATATTCTACAAAAATACGGGGAGTTTCATAAAGCTTCAGGCAATGCAGCTTTACATCGGCAGGTAAATGCGGAGTAAGCTGCGCCCATATTCCCATTACCAGGTTTTCGATAGAACAAATTTTTCCTTTCAGAAAATCCACATCTACATTCAGGTTTTTATGATCTAGTTTTTCTATCACATGTTCTTTTACAATGAGGCTGAGTTTTTTTACATCAAATACAAACCCGGTTTCTTCGTTAGCCAGGCCTTTTAAAGTAATATATAACTCAAAATTATGGCCATGCCAGTTTTCGTTTGCGCACTTGCCAAACACTTCTTCATTCTTTTCCCTTGGCCAGGAAGGATTGTATAGTTTATGTGCTGCGTTAAAATGTTCTATCCTCGTAATGTACAGCATCTTTAAAGTTCAAATTTTTTGCAAATGTAACTCCAATTGATTTAAATATAAGAGAGATAAACGAAATTTGTGGTATGCAAATACTAGTGATGGCTGCTACCGAGATGGAAATTGCCCCTTTTTTAAGCGATAATTCTTCTACAGATACCTTGATTACCGGTGTGGGGGCTCCCGATGCTATTTACCATCTTTTAAAAAGGGTACACCAGATAGATTATGATATAATTATACAGGCGGGTATTTGTGGCAGCTTTTCAACAGAAAATAATTTAGGAGATTGCGTGCTGGTAAAACAGGATGTTTTTGCAGACTTAGGTATAAATGAAAGAAATAATTTTTTTTCTCTGTTTGATATCGGCTTTGCTGCACCAGATAATTTTCCCTATAAAAAAGGGTGGCTGATAAATGAGCATGCCCTAATTAATGAGGCACCTATTAAGAAAGTAAAAGGAATAACTGTAAATACGGTGGGCGAAAATAAAGCGCAGACAGATTTATTTATAGAAAAATATCAGCCTGCGATAGAAAGTATGGAAGGTGCGGTGCTGCATTATGTATGCCTGCAAGAAAATATTCCTTTTTTGCAATTAAGGAGTATCAGCAATTTTGTTGGTGAAAGAGATAAAACAAAATGGAAGATGAAGGAAGCTATACATCATTTAAATATAACGCTGAAGCAGGTGATAGATCAACACACTAATTGCGCTTTTAATGCTAATCAATAAATAATTTGTAATGATATTTTCTATTGGCTTTTCACCTTGCCCTAATGATACATTCATTTTTGATGCGATGGTAAATAAAAAAATAGATACAGAAGGCTTACAGTTTGAAGCTGTTTTAGAAGATGTGCAGACTTTAAATAACTGGGCACTTGAGGCTAAACTGCCCATTACAAAAATAAGCTATGGCGTATTGCCCCTTTTAATAGACACCTATAATTTACTTAATAGTGGCAGCGCTTTGGGAAGGGGTGTAGGGCCTTTACTGATTACAAATACAAAAGTTATAAATACAAATGTTGAAACTAATTTGATAGCTATTCCCGGGGAAAATACTACTGCTCATTTATTATTTTCATTAGCTTACCCAAATGCAAAGAATAAGATTTTTCTCCGGTATGATGAGATAGAAAATTTTGTGTTGCAGGGAAAAGGGATGGGTGTAATTATTCACGAAAGCAGATTTACATATGAAGAAAAGGGGTTAATAAAAATTGCTGACCTTGGTGATTATTGGGAACAACAAACAGGTAATCCCATCCCACTGGGCGGTATTGTGGTAAAAAAAGATATGGAGGCTGGCTTGCGGAAAAAAATTGATAGCCTGATAAAGAAGAGTATTGAATTTGCTTTTTCAAATTACCCTGTACTAAACGATTATGTTAGAAATAATGCCCAGGAAATGAATGAAGATGTAATGCGAAAACATATAAACCTGTATGTAAATAATTATTCAATTGACCTGGGGGAAGAAGGTAAACACGCCATTGAAAAGTTATTAGCAGTTTATCAAAAAGTTAATAATACAGCATTGGACTATTCAAATATCTTCGTATAGAATCCTCTTATTTTTTAAGTGCTTTCGAATAAACTTCCAAACAGCGTTTTCTTGCGAAATCGTGATCCACTATAGGTTTAGGATAATTAAATTCCTGGAATTCCGGCACCCATTTTTTTATATAAGTTAAACCTGCATCAAATTTTTTTGTTTGCAGGGTAGGATTAAAAATGCGGAAATAGGGTGCGGCATCACAACCACTTCCCGCCGCCCATTGCCAACCACCGTTATTTGCAGCCAGGTCATAATCTAATAATTTTTCTGCAAAATAAGCTTCGCCCAGGCGCCAGTCTAGCAGCAGGTGTTTGCATAAAAATGAAGCGGTAATCATCCGCACACGGTTATGCATAAAGCCCGTTTCATTTAATTCCCGCATGCCTGCGTCTACAATAGGGTAACCCGTTTGGCCCATACACCATTTTTCAAATTCGCCATTATCTGTAAGCCACTCAATATTATCATACGCTGCTTTAAAAGATTTTCCAGCTCCTACCTTAGGAAAATGCCAGAGTATCATTTGGTAAAAATCCCGCCATATTAATTCATTCAAAAATGTTTGAGATAATTGTAGGGTGTGAGAAGCTAGCTGCCTGATGCTTATGGTGCCAAAACGCAGGTGCAGACCGAGTTTTGAGGTGCCCTTTATGCCGGGAAAATTTCTTTGTTCAGCATAGTGTTTTACCAGTTCTTCATTTAGTGATTTAGCCGGAAAAGATTTATTCGTTTCTTCAAACCCCAATTGTGCAAGAGAAGGAATTTTGTTTTGCTCTTGCCGCAAAAAAGCAGAATAATATTTTTTTGCAGGATAAGATTTTAAATGAAATTCGGTAAGAGTTGCTTTCCATTTTCTGCTGTATGGGGTAAAGACTGTGTAAGGGGTGCCATCATCTTTTATAACTTCATTTTTTTCAAAAATTACCTGGTCTTTATAAGTAACTAATTCTGCGTTGTGTTTTTTTAAAAGCCTGTTAATTTTTTCATCTCTCTCTTTGGCGTAAGGTTCATAGTCGTGATTGGTAAAGACTTTGGAAATAGTGTATTTATTTAATAATTTCTCAAAAGCATCTTCTGGTTTTTCATACAAGACTTCTAAAGTACTACCCAATTGTAAAAGCTGCTTCTGTATTTGTTCCAGAACTTCATGTATAAACTGAACTCTCCGGTCTTTTTTATTTTCTAATTTGTGGAGGATATTTTTATCAAAAATAAATATGGGTAATAAAGGTTCCCCTGCTTTTAAAGCATGATAAAGTGCTGCGTTGTCTGTTAACCTTAAGTCTCTTCTAAACCAGATAATATTGATTTTATCAGCCATAATATTGCATTAAATATTATTCTAACAAAATACTTCTGCATTTGTTTGACTCATGGTATCAACAATTTTGCTGGTGAAAGTATTTGTATAAGTTTGATTATCTATTGCAGCCACCCATCGTATATTATAAATAGAGTTGCTGAGAAATACCTCATCTGCACTTAGTAAATCGGCTTCATTAATTTGGGCTTCTTTAAACTGGTATCCCAAAAGTGGCAATTGCTGGAACAAAAATTTTCTCATTATGCCTGCTACACATCCTTCTTTTAGATGGGGAGTACAAATAACATTATCTTTTACAGTAAAAATATTGGCAATTGTACTGTCGCAAATGCGGTAGTGATTATTTAAAATAATAGCATCATTACATTGTTTTGTTTTTGCAAATAGTGCGCCCATAAAATAGGGGAGATAATTGTTATGTTTCAAATTGCTGAAAGCATCGCAGGTTTTTAAGGCATCTCTGTAAATACAAAGTTGTAATCCGTTGCTGTTTAAAATATTATTTTCTTCAGATAAATTCCATGATTGTATAATAAAATTCGGAAAATTATTTTTTACATCATAAAGCCCGCCATTGCCCCTAAAAATGCTTAACCTTATTCTTGCAGTTACCTGTTTATTTTTCCGGAGGGTTAATAATATTTCTTCCGTAAGTTTTTCAGGCGTAAATAATTTAGGTATCTCAAACTGTAGTGCCTGCATACCTTTCCATAACCGGGAAAAGTGTTCTTCGCCTAAAATAAGCTTGTTATTTTTAAATTTTATAGTTTCAAAGATCCCATCACCATACCTGAGGGCACGGCTATCAGCTTCAATAATAGGTGTGCCCGAAGAGAAAATTTTTCCATTGAAGTTAAAATGGTTCATAAGGTGTAAAATAAAAAATCCCCGGTGAAGCGGGGACATAATTTTAAAAAAGCTTAGAAGTTTACAACTCTTCTATAATTTTATTTTTTACTGCGTACATCACCAGGCCTGCTGTACTTTTAGCGCCGGTTTTTACTTTTAATTTATCTCTTATTGCCTCCACTGTTCGTGGACTTAAATCCACCATGTCTGCAATTTCCTTAGTACTTTTTTCTTCACACATCAAACGCAGAATAGTGGTTTCCTTTTCATTTAAATGCACTTCCTGTGGCATTAATTGATGCGGCGGGGCGGCATTACGTTGTTTAAGATTAGTAAGCAATGCTTTATTTGTGAGAGAATTAAAATAGTACTCCTGCTCGTAGCATGTTTTTATAGCTTCATAAATAATTTCGCTATCGCTTGTTTTAGAAAGGTAACTATTGGCCCCGAGTTCCATTAATTTAGTTATCATACTATGATCGTCCATCATAGTAAGCATAATAATTTTTGTTTGCGGGCAAATCTTTTTTATTTCTGGCAATGCGGCAATACCATCCATAATAGGCATTTGTATATCGAGCAAAATAACATCTGGTGGCATCGATTTGATCAGGTTAAGGAGATGCATACCATTATCAGCTTCTGCAATCACCTTTATATCTTTTTTGGCACTAAGAGCTGTTTTTACGCCTGCCCTATACAATACATGATCATCTGCAATTATTACCTGGATTGGTTCTGAGGGCTCCTTTTTCATAATATAGAGGTAAAAATAATACTTTTTTATTAGTAAGTTTACGATACTATAACGCAAACTGCAATTTCAAATTATAATGAAAGCGAATAACGAGGGTAATTACCCTATATCAGACATGATAATTTTACTATAAAATTTCGGTGTATTACATAATAAGATATTGCAGAAACATTCATATTATTGACAAGTAATATTTATTCAATTAATTTATTTCTCATTCCATACATAATAAGCCCACCAATAGTTTTTGCACTTACTTTTGTTTTCATATTTTGGCGGATAGTTTCAATAGTGCGGGGGCTAAGAAAAATAATTTTAGATATTTCTTCAGTGGTTTTATCTTCAGATAGCAACTGTAATATTTTTATTTCCTTCTCATTAAAATTTACCGGGGTGTTAGTGCCATAATGATGGCGTACATTTTTTTTCTGCATCAATCTACCCATTACAGCTTTATTTACCAATTCATTAAAGTAGAAATCATCATTCATACAGGTTAAAATAGCCTCGTAAATTTCTTCAGGATCGGTAGTTTTAGTGAGATATGCATTTGCACCCATTTCCATCATTTTGCTGATCATCTGCTGATCATCATACATGGTTAGCACAATTATTTTTATTTCTTCAAATTCTTTTCTTATTAATTGAATACCATTAATGCCATCTATTTCGGGCATTCTTATATCCATTAGTAAAATATCGGGTTTTTTAATGGCAATTTTATGCATCATATCCTTGCCATCTTCGGCTTCCCACAGCATTTTAAGATTTGCTTTTCCTGAGAGGGCCATTTTTATACCATCACGAAAAATTTTGTGATCGTCGGCAATGGCAATTTTAATCAGATTTTCAGTAGACATTGTTAGTTAGTATGGGGATTAGTCATAAGAAGTTGGAAGGTACATTTTTCCATTTAAAAAAATAGTTTTTGCCCTTCTAAATGTTGGTTTTACGTTTTATTAATTTGATTTTCAACGTAACATGAAAAAATACTTAGTAGAAATACTAATATTTTTTTAAGTAGAACTACTTATACACATTGAACATATACTAAATATAAAGTAAAAATTACAAATCAAAAATTCCGCATTTATCCGCTTGCTGTTGAAATGGAGCATGTTTATTTT
>JBDUCK010000226.1:0-5844 GCA_040003485.1 Ferruginibacter sp.
CGGTTGGTGCACCAACCCTGCTTCTCAAATCATAGATCTTAACGTCTGCGCCTGATTTATAAATTTGATTTATCAGCGCGATCCTTTCCGATGTAACCTTCATTCCATAAGATTTATGCAAAGCAGCTGTTTTTTTCTTTATTTCTGCCGACTTTGTCCGGCCAATGCCGTTATCAGTGATACTCACCACAAGCAATGATATATCACTATTCATTGCGACATCAATATTAATTTTTCCACCATCATCTTTGGGCATAAGTCCATGCCAGATAGCATTTTCAACATACGGCTGTAAAAGCATTGGCGGCAACTCTATGTAATCTGCTTGCAGGTTCTTTTCAATATTTATCTCGAACTGGAGTTTTTCTTTAAAGCGCATTGATTCCATCTCAAGATATAATCTTAGCGCCTCCAGTTCCGAACATAAAAGAACTTTTTCTTTGATTGAATTGTCCATCACTAACCTTATTAACTTTGAAAACTTAGTAAGATAGTCTGATGCAGCCTCGGTATTATTTTGGGTTGTGTAAAGCTTGATAAAATTGAGGCAGTTAAATATAAAATGAGGGTTCATTTGTGACCGGAGGGCAGCCAATGACATGTCAGAAATGCGACGCTGAAATACAGCTTCTTTTATTTCCAGTTCTGCTTTCTCTTTTGCAAGTTCTATTTTAAGACTTTGTTGTTTTAAACGACTTTTGTATACGAACCACGATGTGGCTAAAACTAATAAGATAATTATTACTATACTATAAAACCATTGTTGTTTTAATTGAAACTTATTTAAATATTGTTGTTGTTTTACTATTTTTTCTTTAAATCTTTCTTCAGTTGTAAGCGAATCCTTTTGCCTATTTAAATCGTCCTGCATCTGCAGTTGGGTAATTTCTTTTTGCTTTTCGGTATTCTCAATACTATCTCTTATTTTGGTGTATTGTATTTGGTAATGATAAGCTTTTTTATATTTTTTAAGATATGCGTTAGCGTTACTTAAATTTTCTAAAGCATTGCTCTCTTCTTGAAGGTCTCCGGTTTTTTCAGTAATGTCTTTGGATTTCTTTGCAAAAAAAATGGCTTGTTTATATTTCTTCACTTTAAGATAAATATCGCTCAAACCGCGGTAGTTCCATGCAACATAATCATTGCTTCCAATTGATTTATAAATTTGTAAAGCCGCATTTAAATAATGCAAAGCCATAGCATAATTGTCGAGTTCCGTATAAGCGTAACCAATATTAGAAAGCTCAAAAGCTATATTTTCTTTTTTTCGTTCCTCCTCATAAGTTATAGCGCTATAAGCCTGGTATGATTTCTTGTAATAGACCAGCGCTTCTCCAGGATTATTACATTCGTCATAAGCGCTTCCTATCTCATTTATTATCTCGGCAATTGCCTCATCTTCATGCCTGAGTTCATGTATTAATACGGCTTTATGAAAGTAGTCCAATGCAGTTGCTAAGTCTTTTTCCTGGCTGTATAAAATGCCAATATCTATCATACACTTTGCAATAAGAGAGCTGTCGTCTAGCTTTTTTGCAATAGCTAAGCCTCTATTGAAATATCTCAATGTTATAGGAGCACTTGAAGCGCCAGCTAAAAACATTGAACCTATTGTCAGCAAACAACGGGCACTTTCTCTTTTATTTCCGATTCGTTGGTAAATGTTTGTTGCCTGCTGATAACATTTCAGTGCTCTTAAAAAATCAGATCTAGATTCATAAGTAACTCCCAGTGATTTATATGCGCGTGCTAAATAATTCTCATCGGGCAATTTCTCGGCAATTCCTATCGCATCTATCGCGTATTTCAATCCTGTGTTGGGATTAATATCAGAATAATAATTTACTATGTGAAATAAAATTGTTAGTTTAACTGTATCCTCTGTACCAGTTTTTTTATAGAGCATTAATAACTTTTCTAACTTTTCTCTTTGAGCCGAAACTCCCTGGTTAAAAAGCATGAGATAAAAAAATGCCACCGTTATAATTTTCTTTCTAAATACCACTTAAACATTATTTAGATTAAACAGGAATTTTAATTATCACGTTTGTACCTGAAGGTTTTGCGTTATCATCTAATAAATCATCAACTTGTACATCAGCCCCCGTTTTATAAACATGGTTAATTAAGGCAATTCTGTTTGAAGTTATCTTCATGCCGTAGGATTCGTGTTGGGCTGATTTATTTTCTTTTAACGTCGCCGACTTTGTTCTGCCGATTCCGTTATCTGTTATGCCTATTATCAGCAACGATTTTTTGTTATTCATTGCAATATCAATGGTTATTTTACCGCCTGCTTCTTTGGGCATCAATCCATGCCATATTGCATTTTCAACATAAGGCTGTATAAGAAGTGGAGGTAATTCAATATAATTTGCTTCAACATCTTTTTCAATCGTTATTGTGTAGTGAAGCTTTTCTTTAAAGCGCATCGCTTCCATATCAATATACAAACGCAGCATATCTAATTCTGTTGATAATAAAACTTTTCCCTTATTTGAATTTTCCATTACAAGCCTTATGAGCTTTGAAAATTTGGTAAGGTATTGTGTTGCCGCTTCTGTGTCATTTTGTGTGGTATATAACTTTATAGAGTTAAGGCAGTTAAATATAAAATGCGGATTCATCTGTGAGCGAAGCGCCATGAGATCATAGTTACTAAGGTTGCGCTGGTATTCAATGTGCGCTTTTTCGTTTTCTAATTGCTGAATTTTTAATTCACTTTCCAAACGTATTCTCTCAATTTGCTGTAGCTGGCTTTTTCTTACATAATGATAAGAAAAATAAATAAGATTCCAGATGCCAAGAAAGAACGTATCAGAATACATTAGTACCAGTAGCCCGTTTATTTTATATTCATGTGTATACAAATAAATCAATTCCTGCCCCAAACTTAGAACTCCGAATATCCAGATAGATAAAGAAGCAAACACAAGAGAAAAAGCAACAGTGACAACAATCAGGGAAATAATCTTTCTTGCCATATTAAGCTGGATCAATACTGACTTAATTATAAGCAGTCGCATGAGATGGGTAATGCCCATTCCCATTATTCCAGCTAATATCATCGGAAACAATGTATTCCAGACAGAAAAGCCCGGCAAAGGCAGATAGGAAATAGTTGCTAAAAGAACATAAGCACCCCAACCACCAACCTGGCACCACCCATATGCTGATAACTTTCTTTTCATCTGCATCAATAATTTCTTCCTTGAAATTAGATAAATTAATAAACCCTCTGTACCTATTCATGTAAGCTGTTACTGGTGGGTGGTTAATAACCGTTTTGGTGAGGGATTGCTTTTTGATTTGAATGACGGAACTGCTCCTGGTTTCTTTCCCTCAACAAAACTGCATCCTCACTCAAAAGAATAGCCTGTTCGCCTACTACTGCCTCTGGCTGAGCGTCGGGTAAGTATAGATTTGAGGTATGATAATTTTTTCCCGGAGAAAGAAATTAAACTGAACCCTTGGTTAGCGTATCAATTAACAATTATTTCAAGTAAACAAAAAACCCATGAATCCGAAATTCACAAGCGTTATTGAAAGCGTGTTCACTTTTAAATTTACTCCATTAAAGCAAATGTCGCCTTCAAAAGGAAGCAGGCCCGCTATCATCTTTAAGAAAGTTGTTTTACCTGATCCATTTTCGCCCTTAATCCAATAAATACCTTTTTCTTTTTGCAAGTGAGGGATTTCAAGCACCAGGAGCTTACTGTAAAATTTTCTGACAGCCGTCAATGTGAGCATGAAATAAAAATATCGTATAAAAAACAAATTTTATGTTAAGGGTTGTTGCGCTGGCTGGCCTGCCATGGAAACGGCCGTACGTTGTTCGGTTCAGTAATTTGTTTTTCTTCCTTGCAGCCAGGCGTATTGTTTACTGTATTTGTTCCAACAGCATTTTTGTTCCGCCATATTTAGAGAGGATGAATTTTTTAAGTTCGTTGCCTTGTGAGAACTCCAGATCTAAAGTATCAGGTTCGATGGCAAGAATATAGTGCCCGTTTTTAACCCGGTATAGGCTTAAAGGTGAACTGACTCTTTTCTGGGAAAGATCTTTGTATCTAAGGATTAAATCATTTTCTTTCTGGCTGATATTCCAGTTTACTCCCTCCTTGCTCCTATAGTTTCCTACACGTATTTGCATCGTGTCCGCGGGTTCTTTTGTAACCAACTTCGTTTGCATAAACGGCCATTTGTTTTCATTGGCTATGCTTCGCATAATTTCAGTGGCCAGGTCAATATCGCCGTCGGAATTGAGCATTACCACTGCTCCCTGTCCCGTTTTGGTGGTTGCGTACATTAAAGAGTTGTAACCCGCGTTTTGCCCGGCGTGCCAAAATCCGTCCACCCGTTCGGCCCCTATTAAAGCAGCGCCTAATCCCCGGTCATTAAATTCAAATTGCGGCGTTAGCATAGAATCTAATAATGGCTGGTTTAGAATTTTGTCGGAAATGCCATTATATTCCTGTTGCATTTCAATAAGTATTTTCGCCAGATCCCCGGGGGTGGTCCAGAAACCGGCAGCAGCACTTTCAGGATAAACATGATACTTTTCTTTTGCATCGGTATTACCGTTTTCATCATGCCCGCGTGCAATGGTAAAACCATTCTGGTCAGGGAAATAATTGTAGGTGCTTAACGTTAAATGTAGTTTGCTAAAAATTTCTTTCTCTACATAATTTGTAAATGAAGTGCCCGATAAATCTTCTATAAGTTGTTGAATCACCAGGTAACCAGCGCCGGAATACCGCATAAGCGATCCCGGTACATAATTTACTTTCAAAGCTTTTGTATTGTTGGCAGGTGGTTGCGCTTTGAGAATGTTTAACAATGTTGGAATAGAATCAGTAACACTGTACCCGGCAAATCCATAATCATCTGTAAAACCCGCTGAATGGCAAAGCAACCGCCGCAGGGTTACTTTTTCTTTAATGGTGAATTTATTTTCCGCGATTTTAAAGGAAGTGAGCCTGCTGTTAATATCTTCCTCTAAGGTGATTTTTCCATCTCTCACCAGTTTAAGCGCAGCCAAAGCAGTAATCACTTTGCCAATGGATGCAGTTTGAAATAACGATTCAGTTAACACTTTTTCACCCGTGCTGGCGTCTGACAATCCATAAGCTTTTGTCCACTGTATTTCGCCGTTTTCAATAACCGCGATGCTTACCCCGTTTACTTTATGATACTTCATCCGTTCAGCAATGTTCATCCTGTTGATAGTGCTCGAATCAAATGAAAATATTTCCTGCGTTAATCCATTTTCTATGCGCTTGATTTTGCTTTCAATAGTAGGCTGGCAAAAAGCAGGCGAGTATGAAATAATTAAAATAAAAATTAAGAAATATTTCACGCTGCTATTTTTTATTATCGGGCTATTATCGCGTTTAACAAGCGGGATATTAATTTTTCATTGCAGAACTTTTGCTTGACTTATTGATTCCCGTCGAAGCTGGATATCGAGAACATTCAACTCTTTTTTATTAGAACCATAATTCACCCGCAATTGTAAAATGGTATTGTTGCATTCCCAAATGCACACCCGGAAAAGCCCTAGTTCTTTAACGATAAGTGGGTTCTTATCCCCTGTTTCTACACCGCTTGTTGGCTCACCATACTGCAATTTTAACTTGTTCAATATTTTAGTGAAGTTAGCCGGCAGTTGTGGTGTGACTGAATCTTGCTGACTATTTTCCTCAAAAAAATAGTAAAGTTCTTCCAGAAAAACCTGGCCGGTTTTGTTAGTACTGATCAGTGAATAAGACGAAGGGAAAGCCTGGAAATTGAGGATGTCTGCAAACTTTTTTTTGCAAAATTTACTTAAGCTGTCATTTGGCAAAC
>JBDUCK010000023.1:0-19598 GCA_040003485.1 Ferruginibacter sp.
CCACCATTTTTTTCACCTGTGATAGCTTTGTTTAATTGAAGTGCATCTGTCCAATAGGCCTCGTCACCAAAGGTTTCAAAGCGAAATGTTTGTTTACCTTCTGCCAGCATTTTATTCGCATTATCCGTAACAGGGTCATCATTTCCTACCGCTGTCTTTTTATTTTGACCATTGGATGAATTGCTGCATTGTATCAACTGGCTTAGCGATACAGTAAGCAGGATGATGCCAATGACGGTTGCTGTTTTTATGGAAGGTATTTTCATGACAGTTTATTTATGTATTAAATTTTCGATAGCCTCTTTAAAATCAGCAAAAATCAAATCGGTTTATGCTTTTTCAATTTGTATCATAACATACTCAGTAATTTTATTACATCTGGAAAGGTGAAAATGCAAAAGGTCTTCTTTTTTATAAAATGCGCTTAGTGACTTTTGCAGCATTACTTTGGCTCGGTTCAATCTTACTTTTACGTTTACTTCCGTAAGGTCTAAACATTCCTGTGTTTCTGAAACATTCATATCTTCAATTTCACGCATTACAAAAACAGTTCTGTATTTTTCAGGAAGCTGGCATATGGCTTTTTCCAGCGCCTCTTTTAATTCTGTATTTACTATTTTCATTAGGGGAGTTTGCGATGTTCCTGGCGATTGGTGATGCATTTCATTTTCAAACATGTCATCATTTAAATTTAAAAATTGTTTCCTTTTTTTTATCCTGAGCAGGCTTTCATTAATTAATATCCGGGTAAGCCAGGTTGAAAAACTTGATTTAAATGCAAACTTTTCCAGGTTTTCGTAAGCCTTTGTATACGCCACCTGCATTGCATCTTCTACCTCTGCATCATCATTTATAATAGACATACCCACACGGTAAAGCCTTTGATTGTACCTGCGTACTAAAATTGCATACAGGTCTTTTTCACCTGTAAGCAAACGACTGATAATTTCATTTTCAGCAATAGTGTCTGCCGCAATAATACCGGGGTTGTTTATTTTTTCCATCAACTGCTTATTAGAGTTTGTTATTTATAGAAGGTTACAAAATTACCTTACTATTTTTTTGTAACCTTTTTACCTGGCTTTACTCCAATGTATAGCAACAAATACAATTTCAAAAAAAGAAAAGCCGCTACGGCTAAAAAAATATTTACTCAACTAAAAAATAACATTATGGATACCGCTATTCAACAGGCAGGAAAAGTTCAACATGTTTTAAAATATACTTATGGTATTGTACCCATTGTGGCCGGTTTAGATAAATTTACCAACCTGCTTACGAACTGGGAAAATTATTTAAGCCCGTCCATCACAAATATGTTGCCTTTTAGTGCCGGTATTTTTATGTATATCGTTGGTGTGATTGAAATGGTTGCCGGCGTTTTGGTTTTAATACGGCCAAGCATTGGCGGGTATGTTGTAATGACCTGGCTTGCAGCCATAGCACTAACACTAATTGCAGGGGGACATTATTTTGATGTGGCGGTAAGAGATTTGGTAATGTCAGTTGGAGCTTTTTGTTTAGCAAAACTTTCAGGTGTTCATGATGTATCAAAATCTGCAGCGTATTTAAGTGTTTGAAATGCCCCACAAAAATGGTTTAAGTATTTTAGTAATTTTTTTCGAACTTTAAAATAAAAATGGAATCACATATTGTAAAAATAAAATTGATTAATAAGATAACACCCGATGTGCTGAGGATTGTATTGGAGAAACCGGCAGACTATACTTTTACACCCGGCCAGGCTACAGAAGTAGCAATTAATAAACCAGCATGGAAGGAAGAGAAAAGGCCTTTTACATTTACCTGTTTGCCCGATGATAATTATTTAGAATTTACGATAAAAACATATCCATCTCACAAAAGCGTTACCAACGAATTATTAAATTTAAAACCGGGTGATGAATTAATTATTCATGATGTGTGGGGTGCTATTACTTATAAAGGCGAAGGAATGTTTATTGCAGGGGGCGCAGGCATTACACCGTTTCTTTCTATTTTCAGGCATTTGAAATCCATTAATGAAATTGCCGGCAATAAATTAATTTTTGCAAACAAAACTAAAGCGGATATAATTCATGAAGCGGAATTAAAAAATTTAATGGGCTATGGCTTAATAAATATATTATCAGATGAAGAAATACAAGGCTATGCTAAAGGAATGATCACCCAACAATTTTTAAAAGAAAATATGGATGGAGTTGATAAAAAGGTTTATGTATGCGGCCCACCACCCATGATGGATGCTATACAAAGCTTTCTGAAAAATTTAGGTGTTGGAGAAAATGCTGTGGTGGTAGAGATATAAAGAATTTTAAATTTCAGTCAAACACAATTTCTGCAGCAGTAAACTTTTATGTAGGTTTGAGTGATGGACATTACCATTAATACTCCTGCACTGCTTTTCCCCCCATCAGTTTAATTATGCTGGCATACACCAACCGGTTCTTGGGGCTTGCAAACCGGGTACGCAGCCTTCATGAAAAATATAATAAAGACGAAAATAAAGCGCTTGTATTTAGCCAGATCAAAAACCTTAAATATAGGCTGAAGCTCATTAAAAACATGCAGTTTTTTGGTATTGCCAGTTTCCTGTTCTGCCTTTTATGCATGTATTTAATCTATATAAATCTGATGGCATAGGCAAATATTTTTTTCGCCCAGGTAATTATATCTTTTACTTTTTCCCTGATCATTTCCTTAATAAAAATCATACAGAGTACCAAAGTTCTTGAACTGAACGCTTTGGAAGGACTGGAAGACCCGTCATTGGTAGAATATTTCAAGAAAAAATTTGACAGGTAATAACCAAACAACCAGATAAATTCTCACCTATGCTGCCACGGAACCGGCGTTTTTATTTTAAGTATTTATTAAACCATTTTATATATCTCTCAAAGCGATCAACCTGGTACGATGGTTTTGTAATGCCATGAAACTGGCCGGGGTAAATAATCAATTGCGTGGGAATTCCCAATGACCGCAGCGCCTGGTACATTTGCTCAGAACCTACTGTTGGTACATTAAAATCTTTTTCGCTGGCCATGAAAAGAGTGGGCGTTTTTATTTTGTCGGCTTTAAAAAATGGATAAGAAAGCGCTATCCATTTTTTAGGATTTTTCCATGGCGCTCCTAATTCTGTTTCGTACTGGGCCACATACTGATCTACCCCGTACATGCTGAATTGCAACGAGCTTCCTGCACCGCTTGCAGCAGCTTTAAAACGGGTATCAGTGGCAATAGTATAATTGGTTAGTATGCCACCGTAGCTCCACCCGCCAATACCCATATTATTTTCGTCTGCCACTCCGGTTTTTACCAAATAATCAGCAACTCCTAAAATATCCATTACTTCTTTGTTTCCCCAATCTGCATAAATTGCTTTTGTAAAGTTGATGCCCCGGCCACTGCTGCCCCTGTAATTTACCCCTGCTACTGCATAGCCTGCGGAGGCCAGCATCTGGCGGGAGAGGTCAAAACTATAATCATCCTGTCCTACCGGCCCACCATGAATAAACAAAATAAGCGGTAATTTTTTTCCGGCTTCTGCATTTGCAGGGCGGTACAGAATACCTGATACCTTAGCGCCATCTTTACTGGTAGAAGTAAAGCCTTCTACCCTGGCAAATTGGATTTTGTTGATAAAAGAATCCTGCACATGTGTAAGTCTTCGTACCTGGTTATCTTCTACTGCATATAGTTCGGCTGGTAACTGGGGCTCACTCATAATGGTTACGAGGCCACCGGTTAAAACATTTGATTCAATATAGGAGAAACTTCGCTCATCACCCGCAATAATTGAAAGGGAATTAGCAGCTATATTAACTTTGCCAATGTATTGTTTTCTGTCATCGGTTACCAAACAGGTTAAATATTGTCCATCATTTGTCCATTGCAAGCCACTAACATTTCGATCTACTACTGCGGCCAATGAGCGTACGGCGCCATTTGCAGGTGTAACCAACGAAATCATATTTTGGCCATACATCGTAAAATTAAGATTGCTGGAAGAACTTGTATAGGCAATAGTGTTGCCATCCGGACTCCATTTTGGATTTCTGTCTGCACCGGGCCAGTCAGTGAGCTTCTTCATACCAGCACCTGTTACAGCGTTCATCACCCAGATATCTTCATTCTCATTTTTATCAGGATCTGTTGATCGGTTACTTACAAAAGCCAGTTGCTTTCCATCAGGGCTCCAGGCGGGTGATGTCTCATCAAAATTCCCCCGGGTAAGCGTATCCATTTTTTTTGTATCAATATCAAATAGATAAAGGTGTGTAAAACGGTTTTCAATCCAGCCATCCCTATCCTGTTTAAAATGATAACGGTCCATTACATATGGTACCCTCGTTTTTGTTTGGGCAGTATCTGAAAAATCCTGGTCATGTATACTCATCGCAATTTTTTTCCCATCGGGGCTCCAGTCGTATTCATCCAGGTCACCTTTTAAAGTTGTGATCTTTTTTGCTTCGCCGCCACGCCTGTCCATTAACCATATTTGTGAAAGCTTTTCACCATTTCTTGAAGAAACAAACGAAAGATATTTACCATCAGGGCTCCACCTGGGACTTGATTCCGACCCTTCATTGTTGGTGAGTTGTACAGATTCTTTTCCATCCCAACTCACCATCCATACATCACTGTTTCTTTTATCCTTTGCTGTATCAACAGTGCTTACGGTATAGGCTACCCACTTGCCATCCGGCGAAACCCGGGGGTCAGCAACGGTTTTTAAAAGATAAACATCTGACGGAATCAGCGGTCTTTTTACAGGAGGCTGAGCCGCGGCCTGAAGCTGGGAAATGATGCAAAGTGATAAAAGGATTATTCTCATTTGAATTAATTTTTATGATAAGCAATTATAGATAATTTTTTTGGGTTATAACAGGACAGGATTATTCTTAAATAAAATGTATAGTTATATAAAACAAAATGAAATTGTAAATAAATTGTATAAAAAAGGCAAGTACAAACGAAAATAAGAGTGAATATAAAATATTGTACCACCATTTAAAATTAAAAAATCTTTTTGAAGCAATCATTAAATAAATAGTAAATACACTTATAACAATGATGCCTGTCTGTGGGTCAGAGAAAAGAGTCACCGAAAAAACTTTCCTGATAGTTGCATCAATTAAAGGAAGTATTAAAGCTCCCCATAAAATAAAAAAGGAAGCAGCTTCGGTACAAAAAATAAAATTGTCAAAATAATATTTCCGTTTTTTAAAACCCATCAGCCAGGAGAAAAGGGCCATAAAAGGAATAATAATAAATAAAAGAAACTTGGATATTTTTTCTGATGTATGATGAAAAGTTTGTCCTATCTCCCCATCGGCTAAATGTTTTGCCTGTATTAACTCAATTGTTTTACGCATAGCATAGCCGCCATATACATCGTGGTGCGTATGCGAATACAGATTCATATTTAGGCCTTGGTAAAAAGGAAACAGCAGGTAAATAATAACGAGCATTAAAAAGAACCCTAATGGTTTAAAATATTTTTTGCGGATGCCATTACAATAATCCAGTGAAAATTTTCCTGGCCGTGTAATCAGGGCTTTAAGGGTATTAAAAAAAGAACCGTCCAGGTGGGTAATAAAATGCAGCCCTTCTGAAAATAAATGTAAAACTGACTTGTCTTTTTCTGTATATGCTTTTTCACCGCAGGTATTACAAAACTTTCCGATAAAATGTTTTCCGCAGTTTTTACATGTAATCAGCGGTTGCGCTGTATCCATAATATTATCTTGTGAATGACAGAACTTCTTCGAGTAATTTTCTTTCATTGCTAAGCCTGGGTATCTTATGCTGGCCTCCCACTTTCCCTTTACTATGCAGCCACTTTGTAAACGTACCCTTTGGTAATACATGTAGTATGGGTAATCTTAAAGCTATATTCTTATACCGCTTGGCTTCGTAATCGCTGTTTATTTCTTTTAAAGCAATATCCATTTCATTTATAAAGGAAATTATATCATCAGGCTTTTTATCAAACTCAACAAGCCATTCGTGGGTACCATTTGTGCTGTTGCTGAAATAAACCGGGGCCGCAGTGTAATCATTTACTACAGCATTTGTTTTTTCTGCAGCAATAGCAATGGCTTTATCACTGTTATCTACAATTACCTCTTCACCAAAGGCATTCATATAGTGCTTAAGCCGGCCACTTACTTTTATTTTATACGGATTAAGGGAAGTAAACTGTACCGTATCGCCAATTAAATAGCGCCATAAGCCTCCCGTTGTGCTTATTACTAACGCATAGTTTGTATTAAGTGCTACTTCACTTAACCCGATTGTCTGTGGTGTTGCTTTTCCATATTCTTCCACAGGCATAAACTCATAAAAAATGCCATGCTCTGTAAAAAGGGTCATGCCATCATCGCCCGGTTTTTCCTGCCCGGCTATAAAACCTTCGCTGGCATTATATATTTCCAGGTAGTTAAGGGGGCCACCGATTATTTTTTCAAATTGCTCACGATAAGGTACAAACGAAACGCCACCATTAATGTACAATTCCAGGTTAGGCCATACTTCTTTAATGGTTGATTTCTGTTTTATTTCTAAAATGCGTTTTAATAACAAAAGGGTCCAGGTAGGTACACCGGCCAAAGAGGTGACATTTTCTTCTGCAGTTATCTGGGCAAGTTTTTCTATTTTATTTTCCCATTCATCCAGCAGTGCAATGCTCAGTTCAGGTGTCCGCAGCCATTGACCCCAAAAAGGGGAGTTCTGCATTAACACAGCACTAAGATCGCCGTATTGTATGCCATCGTTTACTTTACTTATCTGGTGAGAGCCACCAACCACCAGGCTTTTGCCGGTAAGTAAATCGCTCGAAGGGAAATTTTTATAATAATTGGTGAGCACATCTTTACTTGCCTGAAAATGATTATCCTTCAGGCTTTCCTCACTGATAGGAATAAATTTGCTTTTATCGCTGGTAGTGCCGGATGATTTGGCAAACCATTCCACAGGGGTATTCCATAAAACATTTTGCTCACCATTCATCATGCGCTGTACGTAAGGTTTTAAATCGTCATACTCATGAATAGGAACACTTGTTTTAAATTGTTTTAAAGAAAATAGTTTGGAAAATCCATATTTTTTTCCAAATTCTGTGTATTGCGCTGCGGTTACCAGGTATTGCAATACTTCCCGCTGAGCAGCTACGGGATGGTTTATCCAGTTATGAATGCGCCATACACGCATTCGTGCCAATCGGGATATTACAGGGGAGAGCAGCTTCATTAAAAGCAAAATACACAATAGAAGCCAAACAAACTAATGGCTCATACCTGGTGCCTGAATAAGTGGGTATAGTGTAAAAATCAATAGGTAAGTCCGCTATGCCAATTAATAAAAATCCCGGCTAATGCCGGAATAAAGAAATTTTATATGAAATATATTTACAAGCCGCTTATTGTAAGGCCCACCTGCAATAATTTGGAAGGAGGCGCTACACCATCTTTAAATACACTTGTAAGACTGTAAGCACCGAATACACTAAAATTACCATAACCGATCCGGGCAGTTGCAGAAAGCCTGGTGGTATTAAAAAATTTCTTAGAACCTATTTTTTCGCTGATATCATTAATGGTATTGCCTGTTCCGTTTTGAAGTGTTTTTCCTTTTGTATGTGCATTCAGCATTGTCCCTACTTTTACACCAAGGGCACCTTTTAAAGTTTTACCGGGTGTGTTGGGGTTCGCTGTAAACCTAAACTCTACGGGTACTTCTAAATAAGCGGTAGATAATTTATATTTCTTAAAATGGTTTACTGAATCTACTGCGGTAAAGGGCAATACCTTATTTACAGAACCAATATCTACTATCATGTTTTTAAAATAAATATTACTGGTGCTTACGCCTATGCCAAATGCAACACTAAAGCGGGGGTCGCCCTTAAAGGGTTTATTCAGCATTAAATAAATATTGGCACTTCTGTTAAGGCCTTTTACATGACTGTTTATACTGTCTGGTAAACTGGTAAGTGTATTTGAAGCAAGCTGAACCATAAAATGATCACCGGCACGATTAACCAGGTCTATTTTTTTCTTGTCGCTTGGGGTTTGTGAAAACGCAGGTAAGGCGGCGGTTAAAACCAAAAAAATCACTAATAATTTTCTCATAATTTATTCTTGTGCGGCAAAAATAATTGGCTGCACGGTTAATAAAAGGTTAAATGAACAAGAAATATATTTGCTTGCTTAAAAGAATAATTCCGCCATGCAACAATTTATACAACCTCTTGTGCCATTGATTTACTTACACGCTTGCGATCATCTTCATTGAGGATCACCTTGCGTAGGCGGATACTTTTCGGCGTTACTTCAATACACTCATCCTGTTGAATATATTCCATGCATTCTTCAAGGCTCATTAAAATTTTGGGTGCTGCTTTAGATGCATCATCCGAGCCGCTTGCACGGTGGTTAGTAAGCTTTTTTGGCTCTGTGGCATTCACTACAAGATCGCCTGGCTTAATATGCTCGGCAATAACCTGCCCTGTGTAAACTTCCTGTCCTGGGTCTACAAAGAAACGCCCCCTGTCCTGTAATTTATCAATAGAGTAACCAGTTGTTTTTTCAGTTGATTTACTTATTAAAACGCCATTGCTACGTCCCGGAATAGGCCCTTTCCATGGTTTGTATTCTGTAAAGCGATGCGCCATTACTGCTTCGCCGGCAGTACTGGTAAGCATATTGCTTCTCAATCCTATCAAACCTCTTGATGGAATATCGAATTCCAGATGTTGCATTTCACCTTTGGTTTCCATTACATGCATTTCGCCTTTGCGCTGGGTAACAAGGTCAATAACTTTTCCACTGTATTCAGCAGGTACATCCACTACCAACATTTCGTAAGGCTCATATTTTGAACCATTAATTTGTTTTACCAAAACCTGTGGCTGGCCAATGGTTAATTCAAACCCTTCCCTACGCATGGTTTCTATTAAGATACCCAAATGCAAAATACCACGTCCAAATACATTAAAACTATCTGCACTGTCACTGTCTTCAACACGAAGTGCCAGGTTTTTTTCTGTCTCCTTCATTAAACGGTCACGTAAATGGCGGCTCGTTACAAATTTGCCTTCTTTACCGAAGAAAGGAGAATTATTAATTCCGAACAACATGCTCATTGTTGGTTCATCCACGCTGATAACAGGTAATGCTTCAGGCGTATCTACGTCAGCGATAGTATCACCAATATTGAAACTTTCTAATCCAACAATTGCACAAATATCCCCGGCAAATACTTCAGTTACTTTCTTTTTGCCCATGCCTTCAAACACATACAACTCTTTTATCTTCATTTTTTTATTACTGCCATCGGCCTGTAATAAAGCTATCTGTTGATTTTCTTTTATACTGCCACGGGCTACTTTACCTACAGCTATCCTTCCTAAAAAAGAGGAATAATCTAATGAAGTAATCTGCATTTGAGAAGGGCCTTCATTTACTTTAGGCTCGGGCACAAACTCTAGTATAGCATCCATTAACGGGAAGATATTATCCGTTTCTGTAATAGAAGTATTCATCCAGCCATTCTTACTGCTGCCATATATAGTAGGAAAATTCAATTGTTCTTCTGTCGCATCCAGGTTAAAGAATAGTTCAAATACTGCATCATGAACTTCATCCGGGCGGCAATTAGGCTTATCTACTTTGTTGATAACAACAATTGGATGCAGGCCCAGTGCCAGAGCTTTCTGCAATACAAAACGGGTTTGAGGCATCGGCCCTTCAAACGCATCTACTAAAAGCAAAACGCCATCCGCCATTTTTAATACTCTTTCTACTTCACCACCAAAATCACTATGCCCAGGGGTATCAATAACGTTTACTTTTACATCTTTATAATTAACAGAGATATTTTTACTGAATATAGTAATGCCTCTTTCTCTTTCCAGGTCATTGCTATCCATAATCAATTCACCTGTTTCCTGGTTGTCCCTGAAAACCTGTGTAGCGTGTAAAATCTTATCTACCAGTGTTGTTTTGCCATGATCTACGTGAGCAATAATAGCGATGTTACGAATGTTCATTTATCTATTTTAAGGGCGCAAAGGTAGTCATTTTCGCCCGGACGGCAAGCTACATCTTAAATTATAATGGTAAGGTCACAATAAAGCCCTTTTAAGAAAATAACGATATTAAACCCGGCTGCAGGTCTCAGGTACGATTGGGCACCATAAAATGGAAAGCACGTATTTTAAAATTTAACAAAAATCGGAGATGTCATTAAGTCAAAAAGGCAAAAGTGCATGTTATTTGATTAAAATAACTAAATTAAAATAATGACAACAAATAATAATAAAGCTTTACCCAGTATTTATTTGTGCATACTGTTTGACATTATAGGATGCGCAAGCTTTACTATTCCTTTTGTTGGAGAATTTTCAGATGTTATCTGGGCTCCGCTTTCAGGCATAATATTTTACAAAATGTTTGGTGGTAAAATGGGATTGTTTGGTGGGATGTTCAGTTTCCTGGAAGAAATTTTACCCTTTACAGATATCATCCCTACATTTACAATTTCATGGTTTATTAAATCACGGGCAATGGCCAAAAATGCTGATAAAGTTGAAAAATCTTTGAATAAAGGAGTGTTTTCATTGACGGCGGCAAAATAGGATTTGGCATTTTTATCAGGATGATTCAGATGCCATGAGCTTTTATAAAAATATCATGGCATCTAAAAATCAGTACCGTATTTTCTTAAGTATTTTCTTTTTTATATCTGGTTTTAGTTTTGCAACCTGGGCCTCCCGCATTCCTACGATTAAAGTATTTTTTAATTTAAATGATGCAGAGTTAGGAACAGTTTTGCTGCTAATGCCTATTACTTCTTTAGTGGGCCTAAGCATGTCTGTATGGCTTGTTTCAAAGTTTGACAGCCGCATACCATTGTGTGTTGCCTTTGGGGTAAATGCGTTTGCGCTGGCAGGGATAGGGTTTTCTACTTCTTTAATAGGCTTGCTTGTAACAATTTGCCTTTTTGCCTTAAGCATGAGAATATTCAGCATTGCTGCAAATACGCAGGCCATAACACTTCAACAGAAATTTGAAAAAAAGATAATGGGCTCTCTCCATGGTTTATGGAGTACCGGCGGAATATGTGGTGTAGGTTTTTCTACCTTAATGTTGGCTAAAGGCATAACCATTCAATCACATTATCTCATAGTTGCGGTGTCTGCATTTTTGATTACCATTTTTTCTTATAAATTTTTATTGAAGAATGATAAGGCAACAAAAGGAAATAAAATTATTTTGGGTAGGCCTGATCCATATATAATGTACCTGGGCTTACTGGTATTTTTTGCAGCTATCTGCGAAGGCGGTATGTTTGACTGGAGCGGTATTTATTTTAGAGAAGTATTAAAAGTAAAAGTGTTTACATACGGCTACCTGATATTTATGTCATTCATGGCCTTATCACGGTTTTTATCAGATTATATTATAGCCCGTATCGGCATGCGGACAACCTATATTTTCAGTTCCATTTTTATTATATGCGGCATTAGTATGTCAATCATTTTTCCAAAATTCTGGTTTGCTATGGCCGGTTTTTCATTGGTTGGCTTTGGCACTGCATCTATAATCCCCATGACGTACGCCCTGGCGGGTACCTCAAAAAAATATTCACCGGGGATGGCAATTTCCATAATTGCCACTTATGCTATTGCAGGAATGTTATTGGGACCACCACTGATTGGCTATCTCTCACATGCATTTAACTTACGGGTATCGTTTATAATATTTGCTTTTTCCGGCATGATGCTTATCCCTATATCTCAACTTTTTTTCCGCCATCAAAAAATAATAAACCAGGTTGCTGAGTTGAACGAACCTGCAGTTATCGGGTAAATTTCTATATACTATTTCTATAAAAAACAGTAGGCAGCAAAGTACTCCGCTATCAAAGCCCGATTGATTAACTTGCATTCTTATTGTTTTAGTTTTTATTAAACCGTTTGCTGCCGTAATTGTTTTGAAAGATCAAACCATAAACTTTTATTTTAAAAGAGATATATGACGGAGGAACATAAGCGGCTGGAACAAAATGCGGCAAAAGAAATACCACTGGAACAATGGGGCCCTTACCTCAGTGAAAGACAATGGGGAACTGTTCGTGAAGATTATGGCCCCTATGGTGATGCCTGGAATTATTTTCCGTACGAACATGCCCATAGCAGGGCATACATTTGGGGAGAAGACGGCCTGGCAGGCATATCGGATTATTTTCAAAATCTGTGTTTTGCAGTAGCACTTTGGAATGGCAAAGACGCAATATTAAAAGAAAGGCTTTTCGGTTTAGGCAATAGTGATGGTAATCATGGAGAAGATGTAAAAGAACTTTATTATTACCTGGATAATATTCCATCCCACTATTACATGGAATATCTATATAAATATCCGCAGCAACAATTTCCTTATGATAGAATAAAGACAGAGAACCGTAGCAGAACAAAAGAAGATCCTGAATATGAGATTTTAGATACAGGGGTTTTTGATAATAATGAATATTTTGATGTTACGATAACCTATGCAAAATATGACTCACAGGATATTTTTATAAAAATTAATATTCATAACCGCAATACTAAAAGTGCTGGTATTACTGTGCTGCCCACTTTATGGTTTTATAATCGCTTAAGTAATGGCAGGCTCCCGGAAAAACCTTTTATTTCACGTCATAATAAAAATTCGGTAAAAGCAACTCATGATAAGATTGGCTCTTATTATCTGTATTACCCACCAACCCGGGTTTCTATGTTTACAGAAAATGAAACCAATACAGAAGTTGTACAAGGCATACCAAACTCATCTCCTTTTGTAAAGGATGCATTTCACAATGCCATAGTTAAAAAGAAATATTTAAGAGCGCTTCGTAAAAAAGAATCAGGAACCAAGTTTGCTCCTGTATACACTTATAATATTAGCGGTGGCGAATCTAAAGATCTTTACCTGCGGTTAAGCAACAAAGAATTAAGCGATCCTTTTGAGAACGGTTTTGAAAACATGTTTGTAGCCAGAAAAGCAGAAGCCGACGATTTTTATAAAGCTATACTTCCGGTAAATATAAGCGATGAGATGCGGAACATTCAACGACAGGCCTTGGCTGGACTTTTATGGAGTAAACAATATTACCATTATGATGTGGAGCGTTGGCTTACCACAGGCGATGGCATTACAGAAGTGAGTACCGGCAAGCTTCACGGACGGAATAATGACTGGAAGCATCTTAAAAACCAGGATATAATTTTAATGCCGGACAAATGGGAATACCCGTGGTATGCTGCCTGGGATCTTGCCTTTCAATGTATATCAATGGCCAGGATAGATGCCGTTTTTGCCAAACATCAATTACTGCTGATCATGCGGGAATGGTATATGAAACCCGATGGCCAGTTGCCGGCTTACGAATGGCATTTTAGTGATGTAAATCCACCGGTACAGGCTTGGGCGGCCTTACAGGTTTATCGCATAGAAAAATCAATGAAAGGTGCCGGCGATATCCCGTTCCTTAAAAAAATATTTCATAAGCTCATTATAAATTTTACCTGGTGGATAAACAGGAAAGATGCTGCCGGCAATAATATTTTCCAGGGCGGATTTCTTGGGCTGGATAATATTGGTGTTTTTAACCGGAGTATCGAAATGCCTGGAGACATGCGCCTGGAGCAGGCTGATGGAACAAGCTGGATGGGGATGTATGCCATGAATATGATGGAGATGGCACTGGAAATTTCCATGTACGACGAAACCTTTGAAGACACTGCCACCAAATTTTTTGAACACTTTGTATTAATTGCAGAAGCCCTTAACCAACAGGGATTATGGAATGATGAGGATAAGTTTTTTTATGATACACTCACGGTATTTAATTCTTCTCCTATTCAATTGCGTATCCAATCTATAGTTGGATTAACCACTCTTTTTGCCGTTTCCATTATTGAAAATAAAGTTTTTAATCAGCTACCCGATTTTAAAAAGAGAAGTTCATGGCTGGAAAAATACCGTAAAAAAAATAATCGTTTCTGGCCCAATGAAGAGCACGCCGGAGGTGAAAAAACTTTGCTCTCACTTGTTCAGCAGGATAGGCTTAAACACATACTTGTGCGCTTGCTTAATGAAGATGAATTTCTTTCACCGGGGGGGATAAGGGCCCTGTCAAAACATCATGAAAAAAATCCTTATACTGTTACCATAGAAAATATTGATTATACCATACAATATGATCCTGGAGATTCAACATCTAACCTGTTTGGTGGCAACTCTAATTGGCGGGGACCTGTTTGGATGCCGATAAATTATATTATCATTCAATCTATCCGCAGGTATGGAGAATTTTATGGCGATGTCTTGTTGGTAGAATGCCCGGCAGGCTCAGGTATTACTATGAACCTGCAGCAGGTAGCTGATGAATTAACGCATAGGGTGATCAGTTTGTTTGAGAAAGACGAAATGCAAAAACGCAGGTTACATGGCAAGTATAACTGGTTTTATGAGCAGCCGGGCAATGAGCACCTCGTATTATTCTATGAATATTTTCACGGGGATAACGGCACCGGGCTGGGCGCAAGCCATCAAACTGGCTGGACCTCACTGGTTGCCCAGCTTATCAGTGAATTAAGCGAAACTTCCAGTAGAGATTAAATCTTATACGAATAATCATTTCTTAATAAAAAACTAACTTCATTCTTTATTTTTCAGCGATGCCTTTTCAGTTAAATTCACCTTATACACCTGCCGGCGACCAGCCAGATGCCATTCGTCAATTAACTGAAGGGATATTGGATGGTGAACGATATCAAACGCTGTTAGGCGTAACCGGTAGTGGTAAAACTTTTACCATGGCCAATGTAATACAGCAGGTGCAGCGGCCCACTCTTGTGCTTACACATAACAAAACATTAGTGGCACAATTATATGGAGAGTTCAAACAGTTTTTTCCTGACAATGCAGTTGGCTATTTTGTTTCTTATTACGATTATTATCAGCCGGAGGCGTACATGCCCAGTAGCAATACATACATAGAAAAAGATCTGAGCATAAATGAAGAACTGGATAAGTTGCGCTTACAGGCAACAGCGCAATTGCTAAGTGGCCGCCGGGATATTATTGTTGTAGCAAGTGTAAGTTGTATTTATGGTATGGGTAACCCTACGGAGTATGAAAATGGTATCATCCGTATAAAACAGAATCAGGTGATAAGCCGCCAGGGTTTTTTGCATGCGCTGGTAAATTCTTTATACCACCGAAGCCAGGTTGATTTTACCAGGGGAACTTTCAGGGTTAAGGGCGATACGATAGATATCAACCTGCCGTATGTAGATTTTGGTTATCGCATTAGTTTCTTTGGAGATGAAATTGAAAGCATTGAAACCCTGGAGCTGAGTACAGGCAAGCGTATCAGCAGCGTTGAAAATGCAGCAATATTTCCTGCTAACCTTTACCTGGCGCCTAAAGATATGCTTGCCCAGGTAATGAATGAAATACAGGACGAGTGTGCAGCGCAGGTAGAATATTTTAAAAAATCAGGAAAATATATTGAAGCTCAGCGTATAGGCGAAAGGGTTAACTATGACCTGGAAATGATAAGAGAACTCGGCTTTTGCAATGGCATAGAAAATTACTCCCGTTTTTTTGACAGGAGGCAACCCGGTGCCAGGCCCTTCTGTTTGCTGGATTATTTTCCAAAAGATTTTCTCACTATTATAGATGAAAGCCACCAGACCATTCCGCAGGTAAGTGGCATGTATGGAGGGGATAGAAGCCGCAAACTGGTATTGGTAGATTATGGTTTTCGCCTGCCATCGGCCATGGATAACCGCCCACAGAATTTTCATGAATTTGAAAATCTTACCAATCAAACCGTGTATGTTTCTGCAACGCCGGGAGATTATGAACTGGAAAAAAGCGGTGGCGTAGTGGTAGAGCAAGTGGTGCGGCCAACAGGCTTGCTGGACCCGCCGATAGAAGTGCGGCCATCAATTAACCAGATAGACGATCTGCTGGATGAAATAGACAACCAGGTAAAAAAAGGGGGGCGTGTGCTGGTGACGACGCTTACCAAACGCATGGCAGAGGAAATGGATAAATACCTGCAACGCATCAACATAAAATCTAAATACATACACAGCGAGGTACATACTTTAGACAGGATAGAAATTTTAAGGGAACTGCGTTTAGGCATAATAGATGTGTTGGTAGGGGTAAACCTTTTGAGAGAAGGATTAGACCTGCCGGAAGTAACATTGGTAGCTATACTGGATGCAGACAAAGAAGGCTTTTTGCGGAATGAAAGAAGCCTTACACAGACTGCCGGCAGGGCTGCCCGTAATGTGGATGGCTTTGTTATTTTTTATGCAGATAAAATAACAGAGAGTATGCAGAAAACTATGGATGAAACCGACCGGCGTAGAGAAAAGCAGGTGGCATATAATATAAAGAATAACATTACACCAACCACAATAATAAAAACAAAAGCGCAGGTATTTGCACAGGGAAGTGTGCTGGATGTAAAAGGTTATGACCCCGCAAACCCTTATGCCATAGCCCCTGACGAAGAATTGGTAAATGTAGCAGCAGAGGAACCGGCTGTGTATAAAACCATTCCGCAAATGGAAAAAGGCATTGGCAAAATAAAAAAAGAAATGGAAAAAGCCGCCCGTGATTTAGACTTTATGGAAGCCGCAAGGTTAAGGGATGAAATGTTTAAAATGCAGAAAGAGCTGGAGGGGATGAAAAGATAAATGGGATTACATCTTTTTAAAAGATGTAATCCCTAAATCAAATATATTTTTTTTGGAGAATAGTTAGTGGTTCAATCTAATCTTTCCGGTCGCATCATAGGAAAAAGCAATACATCCTGTATGCTTACCTGTCCCGTCAGCAACATACATATCCTGTCTATCCCAAAGCCAATACCACTTGTTGGCGGCATGCCATATTCCAGGGCTCTAAGAAAATCATGATCAATAAACATCGCTTCATCATCACCACGTTCCATTAGTTTTACTTGCTCTTCAAAACGTTCCCGTTGTTCTATCGGGTCGTTAAGTTCACTGTAGGCATTGGCAATTTCTTTTCCATTTACCATCAGCTCAAAACGCTCTACCAGGCCGGGTTTGCTTCGGTGCTTTTTGGTAAGCGGACTCATCTCTACCGGGTAATCTGTTATAAATGTCGGTTGAATGTAGTGCTGCTCACATTTACCGCCAAAAATTTCATCTATCAGTTTCCCCTTGCCCCACTTTGCATCGGCGTGTATCCCCAACTGTGAGCATACACTGCGTATCCCATCTTCATCCATTTCGCTGATGTCGTGACCGGTATGTTCTTTAATGGCATCGTACATGCTTATGCGTTTGTAAGGCGCTTTAAAACTTATTTCATTTTCTCCTGCCTGTACTGTAGCAACACCATTAGTAGCGATGGCCGTTTTTTCCAAAAGCTGCTCGGTAGTATCCATCATCCATTCATAATCTTTGTAGGCAGTATAAAATTCCAACACCGTAAACTCAGGATTGTGCGTTCGGTCCATTCCTTCGTTTCTAAAGTTTCGGCTAAATTCATATACCCATTCAAAGCCACCAACAATTAATCTTTTTAAATATAATTCGTTGGCAATACGCATGTACATCGGCATATCCAGCGCATTGTGATGTGTGCTGAAAGGCCTTGCGGCAGCGCCACCGGGAATACTTTGCAGCACCGGCGTATCTACTTCCAATGCACCCCGTTCATTTAAAAATTCACGTATGGCATTTACCATTTTTGTACGTTTGATAAATACTTCTTTTACGCCTGGGTTTACAATTAAATCGGCATAACGCTGGCGGTATCGAAACTCTGCATCTGTTACTTCGTCAAAAGTCTCTCCATCTTTTTCTTTTACTATTGGCAAAGGCCGGAGTGATTTACTGAGTATAGAAAATTCTCTTACATGCACAGATGTTTCACCGGTTTTGGTGGTAAACACGTACCCTTTAATCCCAATAATATCGCCGATGTCAACTAATTTTTTCCAAACGGTTTGATACAGTGTTTTATCATCGCCTGCACAAATATCATCCTGCTTTATGTAAAACTGAATTTTGCCTGTGCTGTCCTGCAGCACTGCAAAGTTTGCTTTACCCATATCACGTACACTCATAATGCGGCCGGCCAGGCACACATCTGTAAAGTCTGCTTTGTTTTCTTCTTCTTTATAATTGTCTTTAATAAATGCCGCCGTACAGTTTACGGGGTATAATGCTGCCGGGTAAGCATCTATCCCAAGCTTATTTAACTCTGCTAATTTTTCACGCCTGATAATTTCCTGCTCAGATAAATGTTGTACGCTCATAATTTTTTTATTGGCTGCAAAGGTAAATACTGTAGTGGACGATGCCAAGAGTGTATTGTTTGTAACGTGTCTGGGTAATAATTCCCCGGATAATTAAATAAGTACTGAAAAAATTTGACATAAAAAAAGACCAACTCATGTTGGCCTTTCTTTATAAAAAAAGTGAAACTATTTGTGATTAAAAAGATAGAACACACCTAATTGAAGGCCTCTGTTGGTTAGTTTATTAGGTCCGGCTTCATTGATTTTGCTCAACCCAAGATTATATCTTGCATCAACACCAAAACCCGATGCAGGATGTACATAGCTAATACCGCCAACTACACCAAAATCGACTGTTTTAAGCTGGTCTTTAATATCTGTATCAGTATTATTTAGTTCAGATTTTGCGTTGATTAAAAACCCTACCTGCGGTCCCGCTTCCAGCCGAAATCCGTTATCGAACATATATTGTAACAAGATAGGTACATTGATGTATCCAAGCTTTGTTTTATATTCAGCACCGGCAATTGTATATTTGGCACCCTGGGCTGAATATACCACTTCTGGTTGCAGAGCTAACTGCGGAGCAAGATGGATATGACCGAGTAACCCTACATTGAAACCAGTTTTTGAATCATACTTTGTGCCGTCATCGTTATGGAGATTAAACAGGTTGAAGCCACCTTTAACTCCAATGTTTACATGTTGTGCACTGGCTGTACCAGCCATTAAAATTGCAGCTACTGCCACACTTAAAATCTTTTTCATAAAGTTCTTTTTTGATATTTAAAAAATAATACAGAATGCTTCCCTGTTTTAAAGGGGTTTAATCATCCTGGTAGCCATGGTTGACAAATTCTGTTCCAATAACATATTTATTTTAAGATAAACTGTTTCGAACAGTTTCTTATATAATGAAACCGTGTAATATAAATGTTGCATTAAGATTTGTTGCGGGGCTTTTACACCCTGCCTGCCGGTAGCCAGGTTGAGGTGAAAAGCCTTGAGCCCCGCCTATGGCGGGTCCAAAACCTGTAACGTAAAGCGGGGCCAACGATAAAAAATAAATGTTAGTTTGTGTGCAACAGGTTTTAACAGCAACAATTTTTAATTTGGAAGCAGTTTTGCATGTAGGTAAAAAACACTTGTATGAAAAAAATTATTACACTTTTATTAATAGGCAGTATTGGCCTTGGCGGCTGCGAAGTATTGAAACAACTTCCCGGGGCTACAGGCATTGGCGGCGTATCCGA